>CAVEKJ010000014.1:14182-22875 GCA_963616205.1 Prevotella sp. | reverse complement strand
CGGAGGATCGCCAGACGATATTCCAGCTGCCGCAGATATTCATAGCCTTCCACCCAGAAATGCCCGATCTGGCTGTAATCGTAGAGATGTTTTTCCAGCGTCAGGGTTTCAAAAAACAACGTCACAACCGTATCGTCCTGGTGTACCACCAGAACGTATTCCCCGCCCTGACGGCTTAGGTCTGCCAGGATTTCCCCTTCATAGTCTGGCTTGTATACACCTGTCATACGGGCATTTCCGAAAACGAGAAAACTTTCTACCGCGTCGTTCATAAGATACACAAGATGTATCTCCCCGTCCCGTACATAAATATCCTGAGGATCTTTTTCATTTACCGCAACCAGCTCAAACTGATCCTCCCCAAGCAGCTGGGCCAGCTTCTGGAATGCATCCGGCAGCTCTTCAAAAGCTTTCTCCGAAACGTATCTCTCCGGTGCTGTTTTTCCCGCAATATTATTTCCAGTATCCATCAATTACCTCTTTGTTCAGTTTTTCGCCGATGACGATCATGATCTCCTGGCCCAGTTTTGTTGGCTGGATGCTGATCTCGTGGCGAGTGGCGTTCAGTTCCAGCCACTGTCCGTCTTCTTTTTTGAGAAAGCCTTTTACACGGAAAACATCTCTGCAGGATGGATCGTTCAGGATTTTCTCCGCAGTTTCCCGAAGTTCCTCTTCGCTCTTATGCACATTCATAAAAAACAGGGAATCAAACCCGCCGCCTTCTGCATAGGATTCCTTCACATAATCTTCTGCCACGTATCCGCAGTTCAGAATCTTCTCCAGATCTTCATCTGTAAGGTCTTCCCAGTTTCCGGTCAGGATCTCTCCATCCAGCCGGCGTTTGCACTGGATCTGGCCCAGCGCACGGTTGAGATGTTCTTTTGTGCTGTGGATTTCTTCCTCTGTAGCATCCTGGCTTCTGCTCAGTAATACGCAGCCAGCATCAGCCACCTCAGAAGCCAGAAGATAATCTGCCTCCACAGAAAGGTCCTCTGCAAGTTTCGCATCTACAATGGCAATAACGTTTCCGATCTCATACCACTTATCCAACGGCTCCTCATGAAGGGCGTCAAAAAATTCATCCACATCAAAGATACCGGATGGTTCCACGATCACACGGTCATAACCGCACATTCCCATGGCGATCAGCTTCGTCTTAAAGCGGCGTCTGTGACAGTCCGCGTCACATCCGCCGGAAACCATCTCCAGCTCACAGTTATCTCCCATCAGATCCTGAAGCAGCATCATGTCCACATTCACTGCCCCGAAATCATTTTCCAGAATACCGATATTCATGCCTTTTTTCAGAAGATAGGATGCGTATTTTTTTATAAATGTTGTTTTTCCGGATCCGAGAAATCCGGTGATCAGATCAATTTTTATCATATTTCTTCCTTTACTTTATCAATTCTCCGGATCATGCCGCAAAACGTAATCCAAATATCCGTTTTACTCAATCTCCGGACATATTTCAATAATCTTCCTGCCCGGCAAAAGTCTGCCGGACTGCTATCAGTATATAATCTTTTTTCCGCAAAGAAAAGAGGCGGTCCTGAAAAATTCTCTCAGAACTGCCTCTTTCCGGCTATTTTACCCTTTTATGATTATGTATGAAGATTACTTTGTAAACAGATCTACAAGATCCTGGCCATCATCGTAGCCCTGATCTTTCAGCTCCTGAACAAACCAGTCATCTACGCCATCTACAGCCTTTTTGAAGGAGTCGATATCCATATCGTCTTTTTCTGTAAAGGTTACACCGTTTTTGTCTGCCCAGCGTGTTTTGATCTCATCATCACTGGAACGGTTGATGTAACGCTCATACTCAACGGCTTTCTGGCCGCACTCGTCAACAACAGCCTGCTGCTCCGGTGTCAGTGCATCGTAAACATCCTGGTTGATGCAGAAGAACAGACAGTCATAAATTGCATCCCACATGGAGCAGTACGGCTGTACTTCCTGTACGCTGGCTGCATCGATCGCTGGTAACGGGTTCTCCTCGCCCTCTACGGTATTCTGCTGGAGAGCGGTATAGGTCTCGGACCAGTTCATATTTGTGGCATCTGCACCCCATCTCTTATAGCATTCCATAAGGAGGTTGGAACCTGCCACACGAACCTTCAGGTTCTTCATATCTTCTACTGTTTTTACTTCATGCTTGCTGTTTGTCAGCTCACGGAAACCGTTCTCCGCAATACCCATGCAGTGAAGTCCGTAACCATTGAGGATCTCTTTCAGCTTGTCTCCGGCCTCGCCGTCAAATTTTGCATCTGCGTCATCATAGGAATCATAGATAAACGGCAGGGACACAACATTAAACCTCGGGTCAAATGCGGAGTAGATCAGGTTGGAATGCATGGAGATCTGTACCGGGTCTCCGTTCATCAGTGCCTGGATTCCCTCGGACTGGTTTCCGTTTGTCAGCTGGTCAGCTGCGTAAACGTTGACTTTGACTTTTCCGCCAGTTGCTTTTTCCATAAGCTCGCCGAACTTACGTCCACCGTCAGCCCAGGTACTGGTCTCCGTTGTGGAGCATGCAAAGTTCCACGTCATTTCCGGCCAGTCAAGATCACTGTAATCTGCGATCGTATCAAAGGAATTATCTCCGTCACCGGCATCCTTTGATGTACTTTCACTTCCGGTATCTGCTGACTGATCTCCTGTGTAGGAGCCTTCCTTTGCAAGTGCCTTCGGAAGTGCGACAGAAACCGACGGAATATAGGTGATGACAAGAAGCACCACTACGGAAGCCGCGATCATCGGCATAACCGCCCGGGAGATCTGCTGCAGTGTAACCTCCAGGCCTTTCTTGATCCTGATACTGATCGCAACAAAAAGGTTTACACCTACCGGAGGTGTTACCTGTCCGATCGCGAGGTTTACCGTTGCCATGACACCGAATGCCACCACATCATATCCAAGTGCCTTGCATACAGGAAGCATGATCGGTATGAAAATATACATTGCAGAGTTTGCATCAATAAAACATCCTGCGATCAGGAAGATGATGTTTACGATCAGAAGGAAGGTAAACTGGTTATGTGCAATGCTGCCAAGCAGATCCGATGCCGCAGTTGCAATACCGAACTTGGTACATACAAAGGAGAACAGGGAAGCACATGCTACGATCAGCATGATCCCGCCTGTTGTCTTTGCAGAATCAACAAAAATATCAAACAGATCCCTGATCTTAACCTCACGGTAGATCACCATACCAACGAACAGACCATAAACAACCGATACGGCTGCTGCCTCAGTTGGTGTAAAAATACCGCCGTAGATACCGCCAAGAATGATAACCGGCATCAAAAATCCCCAGAACGCATCCTTAAATGTATCCCAGCGTTCTTTCGCGGAAGCTTTTTTACGGGACGGCTGGATATTGTGTTTCTTCGCCTCGATCAGAACGATGACTACAAGCGCAACGCCCATAAGCAGTCCTGGAACAATACCTGCCATGAACATATCAGCGATGGATACGCCCGTGATAGAAGCATATACAACGAATGCGATACTTGGCGGTATGACAATAGCGATGGAGCTGGACGTTGCCATCAGCGCCGTGGCAAACGGTGCGGAAAAACCGCCCTGCTCAACCATGGCCGGGATCAGAACTGCTCCAAGTGCCGCAACCGTTGCAGGACCGGAACCGGAAATCGCTCCGAAGAAGCATGCAACGATAACGCACACGATGGCAATACCACCTTTTCTGTGTCCCACGCAGGTGTCTACAAAGTTGATCAGCCGTTTGGAAATACCGGCTTTTGCCATGATATTTCCGGACAGAACGAAAAACGGGATCGCAAGAAGCAGGAATTTACTGATACCTGAATACATGTTTGTTGCCACGATCGTCAGTGATGTGCCGGAATAAAGGATCGCACATACCGATGACAGTCCCAGGCAGATCGCGATCGGAAGTCCCAGAACCAGGAAAACAAAGAATGATATAAATAAGATTGCACTGATCATTTATTTGTCCTCCTTTTCATCTTTTGCCAGGCAGAAATCCAGGCAGTACTCAATAAAATGAAGGATCATACAGGCTGCCCCGATCGGCACAAAGGACCAGAAGATCCACTCCGGCCAGTTCAGCACGAAGGTTCTCTTGCCGTTTGCCAGCTGTGTAAGAACCTTGTCCATTCCATATTTAAACAGAATTACGGAAAAAACAATGCTGAGAACCGTGATCAGGATCACAGACGGTTTTTCCAGTTTTTTCGGAAGACGGTCCGTAAACAATGTCAGGCTTACCAGTCCTCCCTTTTCACGGCAGGCAAGTGCTGCTGCCAGAAGTGTGATGAGAACGAACACCGCTACAACAAGTTCTTCTGTAAAAGACCATGAGCGGTGGATGACCTTACGGGAAAAAACATTTCCCACAGTCAGCACAAGGATCAGCAGTGTAGAAAGGACCAGTACGATTTTTTCTACTGCTGCAAGTGCGTTCATGAGTTTTTTGTACACTTTCATAACTCTTTCCCCTTTTTGTATTTTTCCGGTTTCAGACCATTACTCCGGGATTTTGGATAAAAAAAATCCGTCCCCTCTCAGGGACGGATATAGAATTCCGCAACCACCCTGTTTCTCCATTGAAACAAGTACGATCATGCAACGTACCGGCATACGCGACTTCTGTAACGGGAAGTACCCGTGAAAACCTACTTACTTACGAAAAACTTTCGGCTTTCCTTCTCAGGGATGATATTCAAGGCAGTTCCGACACTGCATCACACCAGTCGCAGCTCTCTGAAGACGGTTCCTCTGTCTCTACTGATTCCCTTCATGGAATTTACTATTATGCATTAACTCTTTAACAAGCTGAAATAATTTTAACTCTGTTTCCTTTGATAGTCAAGATTTTTTCTCCAAAATCTGTCAAATTTTTCAGGCGTTCTTTCCCTCACCGGCGAAGTACTCCTTAACCAGCTTCACAACCACGCCAGAGAGCAGGAATACTGCAATTAAGTTCGGGATCGCCATAAGTCCGTTGAATGTTTCGGCAATGCTCCAGAGCAATCCAAGGTCAACAGTCGCACCGACGATCGCTACCAGAGAATACAGAACCATGAAAGGCTTGATCGCTTTTTCCTTAAAAATAAACTCTGCACATCTGGCTCCGTAAAGTCCCCAGCCGATAATAGTGGAAAATGCAAAACAGCACATAGCAACTGCTGTAAAAATGGAAACCCAGTTTCCGTATGTACTTGTAAATCCGCTGATGGTAAGCTCTGCTCCTGCTGCTGCGCCATAACCAACCGGTACGCCGCTGCAAAGGATAACAAGTGCTGTCAGTGTACAGATTACGATCGTATCCGTAAACACCTCGAAGATTCCGAAAAATCCCTGTTTTACAGGTTTTCTGGTGTCTGCACAGGCATGTGCGATGGAGCCGGTACCAAGGCCTGCCTCATTGGAAAAGATACCTCTGGAAACACCTTTTTTCATACTCATGAAAAAGCTTCCTACTGCACCACCGGTCACAGATGCCGGATTAAAGGCACCGCTGATGATCGAGCCGAAAACTCCCGGAACATTTTTCCAGTTGATGATAACTACACCGATGGCAAGAATAATATAAAACAGTGCCATAAACGGTACCAGTTTCTCTGTAACCTGGCCGATTCTTTTGATTCCGCCAAGGAGGATCACTCCTACAAGTACCGCAAGGATGATTCCCATAACAAGGTTTACTGTGGAAGTATTATCTGCAGTGATCACGTTGTAATTGATCAGAGCAGAGTCAATGGCTGTTGTAATGGTATTAACCTGAGTGGCATTTCCGGTTCCGAAAACAGTCAGTACACCGAAAGCGGAAAACAGATACGCCAGCCAGTGCCAGTGTTTCTGAAGACCATTCTTGATGTAATACATTGGTCCGCCAACCAGATCTCCGTTGGCGTTTGTCTCACGGAAATGTACCGCAAGTGTTACCTCGGAAAACTTTGTACACATTCCAAGAAGTGCGGAAACCCACATCCAGAAAACAGCTCCCGGCCCTCCGATGGCGATGGCACCTGCGACACCTGCAATATTTCCGGTTCCTACGGTAGCAGCCAGTGCGGTACAGACAGCCTGAAAAGGTGTCAGACTTCCATCAGATGCTTCTCTTTTTCGAAGCATACGTCCGATGGTCACCTTGATGGCATAAGGAAATTTCCGAATCTGGAGAAAATTCGTGCGGATACTTAAGTAAAGACCCACACCAATAATACAGATCATTGCAGGAACGCCCCAGATGAAATTGTTTATGGCAGCATTCACTGATTCAATAACAGATAACATTCTATAACCCTTCCCTTATTTAATTTTGTCTTTTCGGTCAGTACGTTTGTTTGTACAAAAAAGACGGTTCTTCAAATTATAGCATATTTTTTGTCGAATGTATAAGAGAAAAGCTTTATAATTTTACTGTAATAAAGAAAGAAAGTGAATAAAGCAAGAACGCAAAGCAGACATTTATATTCCGCTTTGCGTTCAAAAAAAACTAAATTTCTAATACATGGAAGATCACTGCTGTCAGGATTACGATGGCATTGGTCACAGTCTGTACAGGAACTGCTTTTTTGCAGTAATGATGTACGTCTGTTTCTGTCAGCGCACATCCTGTATAAGTGGATGAGTTGGTCGGTGTGGAGCTTGTTGCCAGTGAAAGGTTGCATACAAACGGTGCGATAATGGCAACTGCCGGAATGCCAAAACCTGCTCCAATGGAAATAAATACCGGGTACAGCGCATTAAAGATCTGGAATGGCACAACATAAATAATAAGTACACTGAGAAGCAGCATGATAATATGGATGTAACGGAGCAGAAACTGCGGGCATACCTGCATCAGTCCGTCGGAAAGTGCCCCTACCATTCCTGTGTTGTTAAACACTGCCTGGTAAACATTGATCGCAAGCAGCATGATCAAAATATTCGTATACATGGTTCCCACTTTGTTGAAGATCTCTCCGAAGTTATCTCTGTAGTTGATCATAGCTGTGACCACAGTGGCAAAGATAAATACGAAGTACGGTTTAATTCCAAATATTCCCAATGCAACCAGAACGATCACAAAGATGATCAGGTTTACCCAGAACAGTTTCGGTCTTAAATTCGGATTTTCTTTCTTTTCCGCTTCCGCAACATCGTCTTTCACTGCCCGGAAAGTTCCCACACGTTTTTTGTGTTTGATTCCGAAATATACCCACTGTAAGATAATCGCAGGAATAAAACAAAGTGCCCATGGCAGGGATGCTGCTGCCAGCTGGTCGGCATCCAGACCAGCGGAGGAAGCGGTGTAAGCCATTCCGATTCCCCACGGGATAAAGCAAAGTGCTGACATGGCTGTCTGTGCAATGATGAAAGCTGCTTCCCTGTCAAAATCGAATTTTTTATACAGCGGTACCATCAAAGGAAATGTGATCAGATATGCAGGAGTAAAGTTTCCTGTAAGGATACTGAATCCACCGATCAGAGTAGTCAGTATCATGATCACGATCACATTCATCTTATCTCCAAGCTTTCGGGTGATGGCAGATACGATCGTATCAAACACGCCTGCCTCCGTAAGCATCTGAAAATACAGAAACGCAAACAGCAGCATAAATCCGGCTGACTTCATCATGGACGCCAGCTGCTCCACAACAAAGGTGCTGGTTTCTTCCACGGAATATCCAAGAACCAGCGCACAGATGATCGGTACTGTAAAAAGCACAAAGTTAAACGGTGCTTTTTTTGTTACAACAGTGGCAACTACAATAAGGATAAGAATAATTGCCATGATCAGTGTATTATTCATACCTGTCTCTCCCCTTTACAAATATTTTTTTATAAATTTTTCAACAATGTCCAGATTTTCTGTTGTCCAGAACGCATTGTCGCCGTGCACGGCATTTTCGATCACGTAGAATGTCACGTTCTTCTCTTCTTCGCGAAGTTTTTTATAAAGACGTACGCTCTGTTTCCAAGAAACGGTATCATCGCCGGTTCCATGCATCATCAGGATCGGCGGGATCTCTTTGTCTTTCTGCACATATTCCGCACAGGTTACAGGAACGGAAAGTTCCGGATGCTCATATACATTTTTTTCTCCGATCAGTTTTCCTTCCGGGCTGTCCGGTTCTCCCTGATTGAGTGTAGTCGGAAAATCACCCTTCTGACGTACATCAGTAACTCCGTAAAAATCAACGATTGCTTTTACCCCGCAGGAAAATTCTCCGTACATATCGGTGTCCAGGATATCCTGATCTGCGGTGATCCCGGCCATGACTGCCGTATGTCCGCCGCTGGAATCTCCCATGATAAAAATGTTGTCTGCATCAATGTGATATTCTTCCGCATGTTTTCTTAAGAAACGCACTCCTGTTTTTGCGTCCTGGATCTGGGCTGGAAAAACTGCCAGATCACTTTCTCTGTACTGAAGTGTTGCTGTCACGAATCCTCTTCTTGCAAGATCTGCCATTGCAGCCAGACGTTTATACTGATCCTGTTTCAGCCATGCTGAACCCTGTACATAAAGGATCGCCGGATATTTTTTTCCGTTCTTTTCTTCCGGCACCAGCATCTGCAGTGTACGGTCTCCCTCCGCTCTTGTCACATACACCACATCATGTTTGTAAACATGATATACTTCTGTTCCGTCTGCTTTTAAATATTTTACTTCTTCCATTTCCGGAACTGCTTTAAAAAAATCTTCAAAATCCATA
>CAVEKJ010000014.1:3424-14172 GCA_963616205.1 Prevotella sp. | reverse complement strand
TCCGCACCTTTTATATTGTTAATTTTATAACCATGTCTCGCTCACAGGTCAATTTGTCATATTTCCTGAAAAAAAGGGGGCTGTTTTTATGGATAATTACGGAATATATTGCATATATGTATTTATATTTTTTGTTATTTTCTGTATTTTAATATGTTATTATATTGTTTTCTTTATTCTCTGGCTGTTTTTTCTTATGTGGTATTCATTTTCTGATATTACATAAAAAAAGAAACCTGCGTCCGACTCACAGGTTTCTTTCTGTTTTTCCTTCTGTTTTTCTTCCTGTTCACTTTTTTCTGAAATACTTCTGATATTTCCTTCTCAAACTTACAGGGGCAACATCATGCGAAAATAATCTCTTGTCTTTCCGCTTTCCTCAAAAGTGATCTTCAGCCGGAAGCCGTAGACCGGATTCTCGGGGATTCCTTTACGGAACTGATTGTACTGTTCCAGAAATTTCGAGATCATCGTTCCCTCCGACGCATAATTTCCTCCAAAACTCATATAGGCCGTAAACATTCTTCCTGCCTCCACCTTGCGAAAGCCTTTTTTGCCCTGCAGAAAACGGGTATTTTCTCCGTCACGGATTCCATGTCCCCAGGAAAAAGCAGTAATGTCACCGCCCAGATATTCTGGTTTCAGTTCCAGCACAGAACAGCTGGCCGGCGCATATTCGATCAGGTTAACCCCGTCTGTTTCCATGGCCGCATCATCCATATAGTCCAACCCTTCTGTCTGGCTGCGGTAATAAAATCCCGGGCAGTCTTCCACGTACCAGTTTCCAAGTTTCCGTTCCAGCTCTTCAAGATCTTTCCGGTATCCTTCCACCAGTTCTCTGGTTTTCAGGATCTGCTCCGCCTCTTCACCAAGTTCTCTGCTTCTTTTTTCCAGCATGGTATCCAGACGTTCATTGGTTCCCGAATCCAGAAGCTCCTGGACTTCCTTCAGGGAAAAACCCATGTTTCTGTATTTTACACATTCATAAACACTGGTACAGCTTCTGACATCGTAGGAACGGTAATTGGACTGTTCTTTTCTGCTGGATGTGATCAGGCCTATTTTTTCATAGTATTTAATGGTATGAACGGATACTCCTGTAAATTTTGAGAGCATGCCTACTGTTTTTTCATTCATTTTTATACCTGCCTGTCGTCATCCAGAAACGCAAGCATATAGCGCCAGTATTTCTCCAGGATCTTGCCTCTGCTGCCGTAGATCTCGTGTTTGGTTCCGATCATATGAATATAATCGCAGGTGGTTTTTCCCTGACGGTTAATCTTTCCGGCAAAATTTTTCAGGGCACGGACGGATACAAGATCCTCTGTCTGGGCCTGAATGACCAGCATTGGAGATGTATATTTTTTCCATCCATAACGCCGCAGGTACCAGCTCATTTCCGCGGAAGCCCAGAGCCAGCCATAGGACGGGGACCATGTCTGGAGTTCTTTTCTTTTTACACGTAGTTTTTTGTAGCGCTCGTATCTTGGTTTTGATGTTGCGGAGCTTGTCTCAAAGGAGCCACCTCCATCATATGGCTTTTTGCCAGATACGTAGTCCTCATCTTTTCCAAGAATACATTTTTCCAGGGCAATTCCGGTGGCTGCCGGCCACGGAACATTTCCGGTGAGGGGACGGATCATCGGCGAGGAAAGGATCACCTTGTGGAACCAGTCCGGCTCCCAGGCTGCTGCAATACCGCCGATAGCACCTCCCATGGAATGGGCAAAAAGATCCAGTGGCAGATCCGGATGTGCCTTCTTTATGTAGCGGCAAGCTTTGAGAAAATCACGGATGTAGCGTCTCCAGGTATCGATGTGTACCAGTGACGGATCTGCAGTAAGACGGTAGCTGAGGCCATGGCCGCAGTGTTCCGGAATGTATACGTGATAGCCTTCCTGCAGGAAATAATAGGCTACTTCATCGTATTTTACGGCTGCTTCTGTGAAGCCGTGACTGATAACGATCACACCTTTCGGATCGTCTGCAAGATACTGCAGCATGTGTATCTTGCCTGTGATTCGCTTATTTTTGTTTCGAAACGGATAGTCTGCGCCTGGTACATAGAGTTCTCTTCTGCGGGCAGACAGGTATGGTTCTACGATATTTTTCATGGTTTCTTCATATTCGTTCTCTTGTATGATCTGCATATTAGTTAAAAACCTCCCTTACTTCTGGTGTATTGCTGTTTTGTTTCACCCATGATCTGATTCACTGTACTAGATTAGGCTTTATCGATGCTGCATAGATAAATGGCCAGTAAATCGGGCAGTTGCATTTTATTCTGTGATTTATGTTTATCTTTTGTAAAATTCTTGAATGATCATTGATTTCTGTCTTCTTACAGGATAACAGAATTTATCCTTTCCGGCAATTGTTTTTAGTCCATTTTGCTCTTTAGTTTTTGACAAACAAATCAGTTTCCGTCTTTCTTCTATAGTATAATCCTACCTGGAGCTCTTTTTATATTCTCAAGGCATTGAGCAAGCGAATAAAATCATCCGCATTGGGTTAAATAATTTTCTATGGTGCAAAAAATGCCCGGGCATTTTGGTATGCAACCCGGGCATTTCTCCTGTTATTTCTGTTATTTAATAGAATTTCACGATATCTTCCACATCTTTACGTTTCGGGCGTGCCGGCTCTTCGGCCGCCTTTCCGATGGCGATCACGGCTACTACTGTCTCTGTTTCCGGGATGGAAAGAATCTCACGGAGACTGTCTGCCGCACGAAGTCCCATGATCAAAGTTCCATAACCAAGCTCTTTTGCCTTCAGGATCAGGTTCTCGTTCTGGAGTCCCAGATCGTAGCATCCCCAGCCATTTCCAAGTTCGTTATCTGCGGTTCCGTCCTTCTGGAATCCGGCACGATTATGTACAAATGTTGTAACAATCAGAGAAGCATTCTCTGCTTTTGCCTGGTTCATTTCCGGCAGGCATTCTTTGCTGATCTTCTCTACCATTTCCTCGGACATTACGCAATAATATCTTCCTGTCTGAGAGTTCTTCCAGCTTGGTGCTTCCTGAGCAGCTTTGATCACTGTAAGAAGATCTTCTTTTGTGATTCTGCCTTCCGGACTGTATTTACGGATGGTTCTTCTTTCTTCGATCAGTTTCTGAAATTCCATGGTGTTCCTCCTTGTCTGTGTGCTGATAAATTTATCATATCACAGCATTACAACGAAATCAATTTCTGATATCCCAGGGAAAAATACTCAGAATTCCAGCATCTGCCTGGAATCTGCGCCTTCCTTCTTAAAATCTGAATTCAGGAATTCAATCTTCTCCGGCTGTACTTTGATCAGATTCATTGGGTGGGACATTTTTTTCAGGGCATCCAGCGGAATCTTTCGAAACTCAGCTGCTGCATTATACTCGTCGGAAAATGGTTTAACGAGCTCCGCCACACCGGTCACCTGCATTCCTTTCAGCTTTCCGAAGCCTTCATACTTATCAAAAATGGCAAGGCATACATGCTTGTTCTTTTCCAGAGCATAAAACTTCTCGCCACCTTCAGAAAACAGCCAGAACGCTCCGTGATGATACGTATACTCAATCGGCGTGCACCGCACAAAATCCCCCGCTGCTGTTGCCAGAGCACAGGTTTTATTTGCCAGAATATACTCTTCCACTGCCCTTTTCAGTTTCTCTTCATCCAGTTTTACGGCTGCCTCTTCTTTTTTCTTCCAGTAAGTGGCTGCCTCTTCGTATTCTTCATGAGAAAGATCTGTATTTTCCGAAATTTCCTCACATTCATCTTTATCCAGACACAGTGGGATTCCGGTCACACTGTTTACATTAAACCCGCCATACCAGGTTCCGGTCACTTCCAGGATGTTACCTACTTTGTAGTCTGTGGAATATTCGTCATTCTTTTTTATTACTCTGATCTTTGCCATTTTTGCGCCTCCTGATTTTATTGATATTCTCCTGTATCCTAACATCATCTGCAAACATTACCCCGCCTACATGAATGGATTATAAAATCTTCCAAAGCGGATGGTCACTGTAAGACTGATCAGCAGCAGTACAACGCCCAGCCCCAGAGTCAGGAAATCTCTTTTTACAAACGGTCTCTTCATATACCAGCTGCGCTTTTTGTTTTTTCCGAAACCTCGCAGCTCCATGGCATTGGAGATCACATCGATCCGGTTCAGACTGGTAAGGATCAGGGGCAAAAGAATATTCACCGAGTTTTTCAACCGGGCAAAAAAGTGCTCATTTTTTCCCAGCTCCACGCCTCTGGCCTGCTGCGCCTGGCTGATGCTGTGATAATCCCTCTGGATATCCGGAATGTAACGCAAGGCGATCGCAACAGAATATCCAACTTTATAGGAAATACCGATACTGTTCAAGCTGGCCGCAAATTCACTTGGGTTAGTAGCAGAAATAAAAAGGATCGCTACCGGCAGCGCCACAAAATATTTCAGAGAGATATTCAGCATATAAAACAGCTGCTCCTGGGTCACATCATAGCGCCAGAACAGATGGCAGATGATATGCTTCGTTCCATATAAAGTCGTTCCCTGGTTCGGGTCAAACAGAAAAATGAACAGATTGTTCAGGATCAGGAATACCAGCATAAAGATCATCATAAAACGTACTTCTTTAAACTTGATCTTGCTGAGTTTAAATGCGGCGATACTTACCGCAAACAGGCCAAGAAGAACCCAGGTGTTGTACGTGATCATGCTGGCAAAAGTAAACAGCAGGAAAAATGCCAGCTTGGTGGTACCGGTCAGTTTATGCACCACACTCTCTCTTGGCAGATAATTCAATACCGTTTTAGCAGCCATGGCTACGCACCTCCCTGTCTTCTTTTATGAAACGTTCTACAAACGCCTCCGCAGGTGTGATATCCAGATGATTTGCCAGTGTAAACAGGCTGGTTTCTTTCAGCGCAGCTTTCTGTATCAACTCCGGATCACAGAGAACTGCCGCTGCACTGCGATCCGCGATCATCTGTCCATCTGCAAACACCAGCGCACGTGGGGTGTATTCCAGCATCAGATGCATATCATGGGTGATCATCACAACCGTAACTCCCTGCTCGTTTAAGCCGCGGAGAAATTCCATGATCTCTGTATAATGATGGAAATCCTGGCCTGCGGTAGGCTCATCCAGAATGATCAGCTCCGGATTCTGCACAAGAACACTGGCGATCGTCACACGTTTTTTCTGACCGAAGCTTAACGCAGATACCGGCCAGTTACGGAATGGATAAAGGCCACAGATTTTCAAGGTCTCTTCCACTTTTTCCCGGATCTCCGCATCACTTTTCCCCATATTTTTAAGGCTCAGAGCCACTTCATCAAAGATCATGGTCTTGGAGATCATCTGGTTGGGGTTCTGCATAACGTAACCGATATGCTTCGCTCTGTGACGGATGTTTTCCTGGAGAAGATCTTTTCCATCAAAAAGGATTTCACCGGAATCTGGTGTCTCGAATCCACAGACCAGCTTGGAAAATGTCGATTTTCCTGCGCCGTTTTTTCCAACGATACTGACCATCTCGCCTTTTCCGATGGAAAGGCTTACATTCCGAAGTGTCTGGTGCTCTTTTGTATATCCAAAACTTAAATTCTTCACTTCCAGAAGCGGTGTTTTTTCTTTATCCGGTGATGCAGGCGGCTGAGCCTGGAACCAGTTGTGCAGCTTCGTTCGGTCTGCTTCATTGATCACCACGGAATCCACATGGGCAGGTTTTTTCTCCGGAAGAATTTCCACGCCTGCATAGCGCATGGCTGTCAGATACAGTGGTTCACGGATTCCGTTCTCTCCCAGAAGATCTGTGGAAAGCAGTTCATCCGGGTGAAGATCCGCCAGAATTCCACCATCCTTCATAAGAATGATACGGTCTACATTTCGCCACAGTACGTCCTCAAGACGGTGCTCGATGATCACTACGGTGGTGTCCGTCTTTTCCTGGATCTCATCGATGAGCTCGATGGTCTGCTTTCCTGTGGCAGGATCAAGATTGGCCAGCGGCTCGTCAAACAGGAGGATCTTTACCTGATCTACCATAACGCCCGCAAGACTTACCCTCTGCTTCTGACCACCGGAAAGTTCATGGGGTGCATAGTCCAGATGGTTCTCGATCCCTACCAGTTCCGCCGCATGGCGTGTGATCTCGTGCATCTCATCCTGGGGCATACAGCTGTTTTCCAGGGCAAAAGCAATATCTTCTCCTACTGTCAGTCCAATAAACTGGCCATCCGGATCCTGCAGTACCGTTCCCACATGGGCGGACAGTTCGAAAATGCTGCTTTTTGGCGCATTGACGCCATCAACGATCAGCTCTCCGGTACATTCGCCCGGATTGGAAAATGGATTCAGGCCGTTGATACAGCCGGCAAGAGTACTTTTTCCACAGCCGGAGGGTCCGGCAATGAGAACTCTCTCACCGGGATAAATGTCCAGATTGATCCCGGTCAGTGTGGGACGTTTCTGGGCACGATACTGAAACGTAAAGTTTTTAAAAGAAATAACAGGAGATTTTTTCTCAGTCATGTATTATTACCTCAATAAATCATTTGCGTACTCAAGCGGATAAAATCATCCGCAATTTGGTCAATTAATAGAAGAAAAGCCTTTTCATATGCCTTATAAGCAAAATGAAAAGGCTTTTTGTCAGAGTTTTACTCCTGGTCCAGAGAACCTTTCTTGGCGATTGTTTTTGTATACGCCAGGATCAGAAGTCCGCCTACTACAGCTCCGGTAATTGTGTTGGAAACTGCCGCAAACGCACCCTGTGCAAATACTTTGTTTGCCGGTTCTGCATAGATCAGAATATCAAGTACAGGAGCAACAACGACCCAGCCAACTACATGGGCGATCACATTTGCGATCACAAAGATCGTTACTTTTCCTTTACCGAACTCACCTTCCTGAACATTCAGCTTCTTCGCAAAAATACCGATTACCACACCTACAAAAGCAGAAGTGATAACCCAGCTCCACCATGGGCTTCCGCCCCAGGACAGATCTACCAGTGTATGACCAATGAAACCGATCAGTCCACCTGCAACCGGTCCGTACATTGCTGCCAGCAGAGCCAGTACTGCATACTGAAGGCTGATGTTCGTATTCGGCACCGGACTTGGGATTGCCACAAAACGTCCAAGTACGAAAAACAGAGCCGCACCAATACCGATGGCTACAACATTTTTAATGCCGTTATTGTTGTTCATAGTCTCTTTCCTCCCTCTTTTAATCTGGAGTCTGCGCAAAAATCATTTCCACAATATGCCCTATATCGCTCCGACATATCTTACAGAAAATCTTTTTCAAACATTCTCCAGCGGATATCCATAATCCGCTTTACTATGCAACGCTGTACTCAACAAACGTCTCGCAGTCTATTAGAGTAAGCACGCATAGTATACGACTTTTCTGAAGAAGTTGTCAATGGACAGTCGCTTTGTCTTTGCGATTTACCACATAAATTCCCACACATACAAGGAACAGTGCGATCAGGCTTCCCAGGTTAAATGCCTGACGAACCTCTCCCAGAACCAGGGCTGACAGGATCACACTGAACAACGGATTTACAAATCCAAAGATTGCCACTCTGGATACATCATTCCATGCAAGGAGTACCGACCACAGTGTATACGCTACCGCAGATACCATTGCCAAATAAAAGATAATTCCGATTCCGGCAGCATTTACCACTCCAAGATGCCCGCCCATCACTTTTCCGATCAGAAACAGAATCACTCCGCCCATGGTAAACTGCGTTCCGCTGAGTACCACTGGAGATACTTTTCTGGAGAAAATATTGATCAGAACGGTAGACATTCCGTAAGAAAACTGTGCGATCAGAATAAATCCTTCTCCTGTAAGTTTAAAACCAGCATCCAGGGAATTCCCCATAAGATTGATGATAACTACTCCCGCAAATCCAAGGATACATCCGAGCATTTTTCTTCCAGTCATCCGCTCTTTTCGGAAAATAAGGCAGGATAACAGAATGGCGATAAAATTTCCAAGACCTGTGATGATCGCACCTTTTACGCCGGAAGTATGCGCCACTCCGATATAAAAGAAGAAATACTGGCATACTGTCTGAGCAAGACACACCGGTACTGCATATTTCAGGATCGTCCTGTCTGGGATCATCACTTTCCGCTCACTGATGGACGCAAAGATCAGTACCAGGATTCCTGCCAATGCAAAACGCACTCCCGCAAAAACGATCTGGCTGGCGGTATCTGCAGAATCCACCTGCATGAGGCGGTATCCGGTCTTGATCACAGGGATCGCACTCCCCCACAGAAGACAGCAGACACAGGCAAGAGCTGCCACCACCCAGGTTTTTGTCAATGTTGTTTTTGTTTGTTTCATTTGTTTATTCTCTCTTTCCCAAAACTTTTTCCATCTGGCTGAGGATGGATCTTATTTCATTTACTGCACTGATACTTACATCCCGGAAATCGATTTTTTTCTCTTTTCCCTGGAATCCTGCCTCATAATCTTTGGCTTTCTCTTCGTCTTTATCCTTATATCTGGATTTTCCGATCAGCCAGGCGCTGGAATTTGCACAGTCCGGAAACTCCGGATTTCCCTGAAGCAGAAAATCTTTCGGACTTTGTGTCAGTGCTGTTTTCAGTTTTTCTGCTTTGTTCAGAAATTCTTCGGTTACCTGCGGATAATGTTCTTTTATATAGAGGAGATTTTTATGAATACAGGTGGCACTTTTTTCCATCAGTTTCCGTTCTTCCGGATTTTTGAAATTGTCATATTCCCCTGGCTGTACTTCCCAACCCCGAATAGATTTACTTAATTCCATCAGCCAGTATACATGACGGGAAACATCATCCGGGAACATGAAGTAGGTAGAAAACTCATGATCGATCATGGGTGCCAGGCTTATGATCCCGCCATCTTTATCGCAGAGAAAGGCTACATTCTCGTAATGGTAATTCTGATCTCCCTTCAAAACAGAAATCAGCACCTGCATGGCAAGCTGTTCCGCCAGATCTTCGTGTTTCTGGAAAAAATCTGATTCAAAAATATCCCGATAATCGTAAAACATCTGACAATAGTTTACATACTTATCTATATCCACTTTTTCATCCGGATACTTTCGGAAAAACTCCAGAAGATTCAAAAGGGATTCTCCCTCTTTATATGCCATGGGGACTGCCGTTCCATAATCAAGATATTTCTCATTCACTGCCTCATAACCCTCGCAGGTCGCCAGTTCATACTGGGGCGCAGGCATGAAATATTCATTGATGACCGTCGACCAGAACACCTCCGCATAAGCATACAGTGGTGTGGAAAATGGCTTAGATTTCGTCAGCGGCTTAAAGATCATATTCCCTGGAAATACTGGGAAATGTTTTTCTCCGCTTACCACGCCTACGGCTTCCGCTTTAAGGTTTCCGATGCAGTCTTTATACAGATAATGTTTGACTTCGTTATTTAACTTCATTATGAATAAATCATCTCCTATATTCACGAACGCAACTGTTTTATGATCTACATGTAATATCCACCTATCCACAGATATTATTGTACAGATCAGATATTTATATCTGTGCTGTCACATCCTATATGCTTATAAATACAGATATCCTCTGATCATAACACATAACAGTCATATCGAATGGCTTTGCCTTTTAATGTATAAGATGGCTCCCGGCCGGCAAGACATTCGCTTTTCAGCGGACGTTTGACGATGATCTTATCCGGATTTGCCTTGATAGCTGCGTCAAAAAGATCCGTTTCCTCAGAACACGGTGGTTCCAGTTTCTGGATCAGCTGAAGTTTCTTATTGATCAGGCTGGATTTCTGCCTTGCCGGAAACATAGGATCCAGATAGATCACATCCACTGGGTCAAGAAGCTTTGACATACATTCCACACTGTTTCCTTCGATCACTTTCATACGGTTGGCAATATCTTTCAGATCTATATTTTTCTTCGCACGACGAATGGCATCTTTCAGAAGAGCCGCGATCACCGGATTCTGCTCATACAGCGTCACCTCGTAACCCTGGGCAGCCAAAAGAAACGCATCCTCACCCATTCCGGCTGTGGCATCAATGGCCTTCCTGCCCTCTTTGTCTGATTTGGCAGCTTTCACCAGCATCTCATGCTGCAGTCGTCCATTCGTCACTCGGTATAACATCGACTCCACGAAATCCCCCTGATAGGTCAGCCCGAATCCCGACAGGGATACCCCTTTGGAATCAAACCGGACGGTAAGATAATCCCCCGGTTTATCCTGGATTGGTGCATCCGTCCGCCTCGCAAAAGACTCCGCCATATCCCTCTGTCCGCCCTTTCCAAGGCAAACTACGATTTTATTGTTCATTTTTGTTGTTCTCGCTTCCATGATTGTTTGTATATTTTTCCGTTGCAAATATCCACTTGACTGGTCCGCAGTGCTGCGTGCTTCTGTATTTGCGGAATGCTTCTATTTTACAATCTTGTGAGAGAAATTGCAATTTATATCCTGACATGATAAATAACTGCTGCACCGTTTGTCAAAAAAAGCTTATATGATAAATAGAAACCGAGGAACTGTTCCACAGATGAAGCAGTCCCTCGGATATATTTTTTATTTCTGTTACTGAGCCTGTTTTCTTATCTGCTCAGCTGCTTTTACCATGTTTCGAAGACTTGCATCTGTTTCCGATACGCCTCTTGTTTTCAATCCGCAATCCGGATTTACCCATAACTTATCTTTTTCAATCTTTGTAAGCATGATGTTCAGCGTATTGACGATCTCTTCTACAG
>CAVEKJ010000014.1:0-3414 GCA_963616205.1 Prevotella sp. | reverse complement strand
ATCCTGGTGAGCATGATATTCAAAGTATTTACAATCTCTTCTACAGATGGTACACGAGGAGAATGGATATCATACACACCCGGTCCAACTTCTGTTTCAAAATGATTTTCTTTCAGGGCATCCAGAATCTGAAGATCAGAACGGGATGCCTCAAATGTGATCACATCTGCATCCATATCATCAATGGCCGGAATGATATCGGTGAATTCACTGTAGCACATATGTGTATGTATCTGAGTCTCCGGTTTCACGCCGCTGTGTGTCAGGCAAAATGCCGGAATGGCAAAATCAAGATACTCCTTATACCAGTCTGTTTTTCGAAGGGGAAGTTTCTCTCTCAATGCAGCTTCATCGATCTGGATCATTTTGATTCCATTTGCCTCCAGGTCAAGAACTTCGTCACGGATTGCCAGTGCAATCTGGGAAATGGACTCTTTTATGGAAATATCTTCTCTTGGGAATGACCAGTTCAGGATCGTTACCGGTCCTGTAAGCATTCCTTTCATAACCTTATTGGTCAGGGACTGCGCATAAACAGACCATTCTACTGTCATCGGATTTTTGCGGTATACATCACCCCAGATAACCGGCGGTTTTACGCAGCGTGTTCCATAGGACTGTACCCAGGCTTTTTCTGTAAAAAGAAATCCTCCCAGAGCTTCCCCAAAATACTCAACCATGTCATTTCTTTCATATTCTCCATGGACAAGTACATCCAGTCCGATATCTTCCTGCCACTCAACACATTCTTTAATCTTCCTCTTATTGAATTCTACATATTCCTCTCTGGAAATATCACCTTTTCTGTAAGCAGAACGAGTTGCTTTTACATCTTTGGTCTGTGGGAATGAACCGATCGTTGTTGTCGGGAATTCCGGAATACCAAGAACCTTTTTCTGCAGCTTCTGGCGCTCACTTCTCTTCGGAAGTCTTGTATAATCGCTCTCTGTAACTTTGGAAAGTCTCTCTTTTACTGCTGTATTTTCGCAGTCTCTTCTTCCGGCAAAAAGCTTCTGATTCTTAACATATGCTTCTTCAGAGGTATAATCCTCCAGGTCTGCAAGCACACTGAGTTCTGACAGCTCTGTCAGTTTTTCTTCCGCATAAGCAAAATGTGCCAGATAATCCTGTGAAAGTTTCGTCTCATGTTTTAAAGTATAAGGTACATGGAGCAGAGAACAGGAAGTAGACAGAACTGCTGTGATATTCTTTTTCTTAAGAACATTCAGTGTTTTCAAAGTTCTGTCGTAATGATTTCGCCAGATATTTTTTCCGTTTACAAGTCCTGCAAATAACTGTTTATCCTGCGGGAAACCATATTTTTCAATAAGATTTAAGGTTTCTTTTCCTTCTATAAAATCGAGTCCGATCCCATCAAAAGGCATCTGGATCAGCTCCTGATAAATATCTCTCACATCACCAAAATAAGTCTGCACCAGAACATGGCAGTTTTCCTTGCAGGAAAGAACTTCCTTATAAATTCTGCAAAACAGCTCAATATCACTTTTTTTCATATCACGGACAAGGGCCGGCTCATCAAACTGTACCCAGCAGATTCCCTTCTCATTGCACTTTCTGAGAAGTTCCTGATATGCTTTTACAATTGCATCCACATAATCCTCTGCTGTCTTTTTCCCTGTGTATCTGCACAGCTTCAGTACTGTATATGCACCGATCACAACCGGTTTGGTCTCAATTCCAAGTGCCTTTGCTTCTGCATATTCATTCCAGAGCTTATTTCCGGAAAGCTCAATAACTGTATCATCCTCTACTTCCGGAACAATGTAATGATAGTTGGTGTTAAACCATTTTTTCATTGCAAGAGCTTTTACGTCTCCGCTCTCTCCCTGATATCCTCTTGCCATTGCAAAATAAGTATCCAGCTCAGAAAGTTTCAAATCTTTGTAACGCTTTGGCACGATTCCCAGCAGCACAGCTGTATCCAGCATAAGATCATAGTGTGAAAAATCGTTGCTGGAGATATAATCGATTCCGGCTGTTTTCTGTGTGTTCCAGTGGATCTTTCTTAAATCTTCTGCTGTTTTTAACAGCTGATCTGATTCTATCTCTTTTCTGAAGTATTTCTCAGATGCAAATTTTAATTCTCTTAATGTACCAATTCTCGGAAAGCCAATTACTGATGTCTGCATAATATCCTCCAATTCATAATAACCAGATTATCTGTGGGTGATTCGATGGTCCCTATTATAAATGGAATTCTTTTCCGTGAAAAATACATAAAAATTCAGGTTGTCCATAGTTTAAAGCTATGGACAACTGTCTACTCCAGATACCTGTTCAGTGCTGTCAGGTAGGTAGAACCCAGTCTGCTCAGCCTTCCTTTTCTGTGTGTGATATATCCGACCCGCATATCACTCTCATCTGCCAGAGGAACTGCTATGATATCTTTTCCGTTCAGCTCTCTGTCAATAACTCCGCTGCACACGGTGTAACCGTTCAGTCCGATCAGAAGATTAAAAAGTGTCGCTCTGTCACGTACCCGGATGTTTTTCTTTCTTTCAGATTCCGAAAAGATCTCTTCCGAAAAATAAAACGAATTATGTTCTCCCTGTTCAAAGGAAAGATATGGATATGCCTCCAGTTCTTCATTTGTGATAACACTTTTTTTCGCAAGAGGATGTTTTCTGCTGATGAATACATGCGGCCTGGCTATAAACAGCTGGTGAAATTCCAGATCATGTGATTTCAGGATCTTGCTCAGAACCTTCTCGTTAAAATCATTCAGGAACAGGATTCCGATCTCGCTTCTCATTTTCGCCACATCCTCTATGATCTCATAGGTCTGTGTTTCCCGGAGACTGAAATCATATTCCTCCTGGCCATATTCCTTGATCAGATCTACAAATGCATTAACTGCAAAAGAATAATGCTGCGTTGATACACAGAACTGTTTCTTGCCTCCACTGCTTCCCTTATACTTGTCTTCAAGGATTGCCGCCTGCTCCAGTACCTGCCTCGCATATCCCAGAAAATCATCCCCTTCTTTGGAAAGGGTGATTCCTTTGTTGGTTCTGTTAAAGATCACAATATTCATTTCTTTTTCCAGCTCATGAATGGCGTTCGTAAGGCTTGGCTGGGAAATATACAGTCTATTGGCTGCCTCTGTGATCGTCCCTGTCTCTGCCACTGTGATCACGTATTTTAACTGTTGAAGTGTCATTTTCTCACCTGCCTGATTTTTCTGTTGTCAGATGTACAATACCTGTTATAAAAAAATCCCTACAAAATCTATATTTATAGGCTTTGCAAGGATTTACTAATTTAACTACTCTTTATTATAACTACCCGCAAAATGTTTAACAACCTATATTTTAGGAATACTGCATTATTTGTTACTGGTTACTGTTCAGAGGTATGCATAAGTCATTGTAAAAAATGACGAAATTTATTTTT
>CAVEKJ010000013.1:0-24150 GCA_963616205.1 Prevotella sp. | reverse complement strand
GATAGGGGTCTCCAAAACCTTTGGTGGGAGTTCGATTCTCTCATCCCCTGCTATTTAAAAGCCGGAAAATCTTGAAAATCCAAGGTTTTTCGGCTTTTTCGTTATTACAAATGAAATCAAAAACCAAGGGGGATTGCCAGATGGCAATCCCCCTAAAACATTTCATATAAAAATTTATTTCGCCTCAGCCTCAGCGTCGTCAGCATCTTCATCTTCTTCCGGGGCGGCTGCGTATTCACCGATGTGGACGACCACTGCATCTTCAGGTGTGATGAAGTGGATCTGTTTGCCTTCCGGGATTGGGAGGTCTTTTACGTGGATGTCACGGACATCTGCAGGGTAACCGTCGAAGTCGATGACGATGGTGTCCAGAAGGTTGGCTGGATCTGCTTTGTAATGGACTTCTTCCATTTCCTGCTCAACGATACCCTGGACCAGTTCGGTGTGTTCCAGTTTGATGGCTACGGTTGTGGAGACTTTTTCACCGGCTACCAGTGCCTGGAAGTCCAGAGCCATCAGCTGTTTTTCGATTGGATTATAATCAATGTTCTTTACCAGGGCATCGACTTTTTTGCCTTCGATGTCCAGATAAATCTGAGTACCTTCTTTATTTGCTTTAATGAATTTTGCTGCCTCAGCACCGTCAAACTGAAGTGCTACTGGCTCTTTCATTTCTTTTCCGCTAAGAATTCCTGTGACGTAACCCTCACGTCTTAATTTTTTAGCCTTTACATTCGGGTTTCTTTTCTCTGCTTTCAATGTGATCATGTCAAATTCCTCCTCCTGATGCATGGATTCCGGTAATGTTGCTGTTCGCGCTGTTCGCAGTAACACGAATTCTGCATTTCTTTTCTGACTGGGATTATTATAGCACTTCTCGGGCGAGGTGGCTAACAAAAAGTTTGAAAATTTATAAAGGATATTTTGTATTGTTTGACTTATATGCGGGAATTCAAGGGTAAAATTAGACAAAAACAAGAGCTGAAATTTAGATTTTACAGAAAAAATTATGGTTTGGCTGTTTTTGTTAAAATCAACTTTGTTGACAGAACAGAAATAATTCGATAAGTCTATAGAAATATCGGATAAAAATTGTGCAAAACAACAAATAACAGGTGGGCTTTGTCTGTATCTACCTGGCTGAAGAAAGGAATAATAAAAAGTATGAAAAAGAAAAACAAACTGCAGGTTTCCATGTCCTGTCTGCTGTCAGCAGCACTTCTGACTACAACACCGTTTATGACAGGCGCAGCTGTTTATGGTCAGGAGATGGAAGAGGAATTTGTATCAGAACTGGAAACCGGTAACGCTCAGGAAGAAAACAATTTCTCTGACAGCAGTATATCGACGGATATAACAAACACAGATGAGGCAAAAGTAAATGATTCGAATAGCAATGATGGGTCAGAACCAGATGATATAAGCATAAGTGATACACAGGAAGAACCAGATATCGATTCAAAGAACAAAGACGTTATTGAAGAGGATTCAAACAAAGCAGATTCAAGTGAAGAAACTTTAACTGAACCAGACTCTTTTTCTACAGAAGAAATGCCGGAAGATCAGACAGATTCTCTGAACCTGGAATCTGATGATCTGGAAGCTGTGGAAGATGGGGAATCTCTGGACAGCGGAGATGCAGCCGCAGGTTATGCTTACAGTGATCATGGGGTTTGCGGCAGTAATGCACGCTGGACATGGAAGAATGGGATTCTCCGTATCTCTGGAACCGGCACTATATCAGGAGATCCGGAACATCCATGCAGAATTATGGATTCTGAGGGAAAGTATGCAGGTGATAGGCGAAGGTGCTTTTAATAATTGCCCTCAGCTGTCTTCTGTAAAAATTCCGGGAGGAGTCAGGGAAATCGGATATTTAGCTTTTAGCGACTGTTCAATGTTGTCTTCTATATGGATTTCAGATAATGTCCAGATTATTGGAAATGATGCATTTAGCAGGGCAGGAGATGAAACCTCAAATTGTACAGTTGTCCTTGGCAGTGGTATAACTTCCATAGGGGAGGGTAGCTTTTCCTATAGTACCATAAAAGAAATAAATATCCCGAACAGTGTGAAGACGATTGGTGCAGAGGCTTTTCGTGGCTGTGGCAAGCTTGAGAAGGTTACTATGACAGACAGTGTAACGGAAATCGGGGCTTCTGCATTTGCATCATGCGAAAACCTTGTGAATATCCGGTTGTCTGAAAGTATTACAGCGATTCCGGAGTCTATGATGTGGTGCTGTGAGAAGATTACCAGTATTACTTTGCCATCAAAGATCAAATCCATTGGAAAAGCTGCTTTTTGTAATTGTGAGAATCTTACAGAAATTACGATACCCTCAGGGGTTACAGAAATTGGGGAAACGGCTTTTGCCAGCACAAAGATCAAATCGCTGGTAATTCCAAATAAAGTAAAAGTGATCGGAGAAGGAGCTTTTGAATTTTGTAAACAACTGGAGAAAATAACATTTCCGGCAGGAATAACCGATATAAAAGCAGCAGCATTTGATGGCTGTGATAAACTGAAACATGTTTATTATTATGGTACTCCGAAGAAATGGGAAACAGTTAAGATATACATCTGGAACTATGAGCTAAGGAATTATCCGAAGATGCATTACATGTCCGCAACCATGCCGGTAAGCGGGATCACCTACAGCGGTGCTGCAAAGAAACCTGCGATCACAGTAAAAGATCCGGCGGGAAAGGCCGTTTCTTCAAAATATTACACCGTCACCTGGAAAAAGAACAAAAATGTGGGAACTGCCAGTGCAACGATAACATTCAAGGGAAAATACGCAGGAACCATCACAAAAACATTTAAAATCCTGCCGAAAGCAACCGCTCTCAGTGGAGTATCCGCATTATCAAAAGGCTTCAAGGTTAACTGGAAAGCCCAGACATCCCAGACCACCGGATATCAGGTGCAGTATTCTGTAAACAAAAATTTCAAAAGTCCTGTAACAAAAACAGTTACATCTTACAAAACAAGAACATTAACGGTGAAGAAATTAAGTGCAGGAAAGAGATACTACGTGAGAATCCGTACGTACAGAACCGTAGGTGGACAGAAGTATTATTCTGCATGGAGTACAGCAAAAGCGGTTACCACTAAAAAATAATAAAATATACTATATAATACAACACAGCCCTCCGGCGTCTGCAAAACCATGCAGCCCGGAGGGCTTCTTTCTGTGCAGAATCGCAGAATACAGAAGGTATTTAACACAAATCCACATAATCCCCAAAATAACTTAACATACACTTCACAAACCTTTATCCCAACCACGCTATCTGCCATGCCCACATTCCTCTATACTGATAACCATGCGAGCGAGAGAAGAGAAAGGAGATAAGTAATGTCAGAAATTGCACTTAGAAATGTATGTAAGCAATTTGATTCGGAACATTACGGTGTGAAGGATTTCAATCTTGATATACATGATAAAGAATTTGTGATCTTCGTAGGTCCGTCCGGATGTGGAAAATCTACAACTTTGCGTATCATCGCAGGTCTGGAGGAGATCACAGACGGTGAGCTGTGGATCGACGGTGAGCTTTCCAATTATCTGGAACCGAAGGAGAGAGGAATGTCCATGGTGTTCCAGAACTATGCCTTATATCCAAACATGACGGTCTACGGAAACATGGCCTACGCCCTGAAGATCCGCAAAATGCCGAAAGACGAGATCGATAAAAAGGTCCACGAGGTGGCAAAGATCCTGGAGATCGAGCAGCTTCTTGACCGCAAACCGGCCGCTCTTTCCGGAGGACAGAAACAGCGAGTTGCTATCGGAAGTGCCATTATTCGGAAGCCGAAAGCTTTTCTCATGGACGAGCCCCTTTCCAATCTGGATGCAAAGCTTCGTGCCCAGATGCGTGTGGAGCTTGTGAAATTACATAAACAGCTGGATACCACCATTATTTATGTAACCCACGACCAGACAGAGGCCATGACTCTCGGTACCAAGATCGTAGTCATGAAAGACGGCCTGATCCAGCAGGTGGGTGCACCACAGAGCATTTACGACAATCCGGTAAATCTTTTTGTGGCAGGTTTCCTGGGATCTCCGTCCATGAATTTTTTCCAGTGTACGGTAAAAGCAGAAGAGAACAACCGCACGGCCCTTCTTCTGGACGATGCGAAAACCGTGAAAAAAGTTTATCTGGATGGCACCAGAGGAAAACAGATCGCGCAAAAATATAACGGCAGACACGTGATCCTGGGAATCCGTCCGGAGGATATCTACGAGCTGGACGAGGCAAAAAAACTTGGAATCGAAAACGACAGTGTAGATGTGGACGAGCCGGTAGTAAACCGCGAGATGCTTGGAGCGGAAGTGATCCTCTATTTTGATGAGCAGGGCAAAACCCTGGCAGTCCGCTTAAATCCGGAGAATCAGACACAGGTAGGAGAAAACGTTTCCTTATATTTCGACATGGACAAAGCCCATGTGTTTGATCCGGAAACCGAAGAAAATCTTTTTTACAGGGAGGAGAAATGATCATGGAAAACAACAGCAAAAGTAAGATCACACCGTATCTTTATCTGGTACCCTGTATGCTGATCTTCGGAATTTTTCTGTTTTATCCGTTTGTAAAAACAATATATTTAAGTCTCTACAAAACCAACAAAATGGGCCAGGCAAAACTCTACGCAGGCCTTGATAACTACAAAGAACTGCTTCAGTCCGCATCCTTTATCAACAGCCTGAAAGTAACCCTGATCTTTGTTCTGATCGTGGTTGTGGGCGGCATGCTTCTGGGCCTGATCGCAGCAGTCCTTTGCAACAAAGCATTTCCGGGAATCCGGGTATTCAGTACTTCCTATGCGCTGCCGATGGCCATTGCATCCAGCTCCGCGGCAATGATCTTCCAGATCATGCTTCACCCGGCAGTCGGTATCGTAAACAAGCTTCTGGGCCTGGATATCAACTGGCTGAATGATCCGAACACTGCGCTGATCTGCGTGGCGGTCCTTACCGCATGGCTGAACAGCGGAATCAACTTCCTGTATTTTTCCGCAGGTCTTGGAAATATCGATGAGACGATCTATGAGAGAGCTTCTGTGGATGGAGCCAGCAGTGTGCAGCAGTTTTTCAGCCTGACACTTCCGGGACTTTCCCCGATCATGTTTTACACCCTGGTGGTAAATATCATCCAGGCATTCCAGTCTTTTGGACAGATCAAGATCCTGACAGAAGGCGGCCCAAATGAATCCACCAACGTAATCGTCTATTCCATTTACAGGGACGCATTTTTCAACTACCGTTTCGGAAGTGCGGCAGCCCAGTCTGTGATCCTGTTTGTGATCATCATGATCATTACCCTGATCATGTTCCGTATTGAGAAGAAGGGAGTAAATTACTGATGAGCCAGATCGAAAATATGGCAGTTCCCGCAGTGGGAAATATGTCAAAAGAGGAGCTTCTGGAGCTGAAAAAAGCCATGAATGCCAAAGCCCTCACAAAGAGAAGAACGAAAACCGCGCTTCGTGTTACGGCAAATGTTGTGTTCGCGGTGCTGATCCTGCTTCCATTACTTTATGCGATCAGTATTGCACTGATGCCGTCCAGTGAACTGTTTACTACAGAGTTAAATCTCTTTCCCAAAAATCCGACCTTTTCCAACTTTATCAATGCATTTCGCACCGTTCCACTTCTCCGTTTCATTTTGAATTCCTTTATCATGGCGGGATGCATTACCATCGGACAGATCATCACCTGTTCTCTTGCTGCTTTTGCGTTCTCTTTTCTGGAATTTAAGGGAAAAGGTATTTTGTTCATGGTTGTGATGGCGACCATGATGGTTCCAGGAGAGGCAACGATCATTTCCAACTACCTGACTGTGTCAAGCTGGGGAATGCTGGATACCTACCAGGTGCTGATCGTGCCTTACCTTACATCCGCAATGGGAATTTTCCTGTTCCGTCAGTTTTATATGACGTTCCCGATCTCACTGTATGAATCGGCAAAACTTGACGGATGCAGCAATCTGAAATTTATCGTAAAGATCCTGCTTCCTCTGACAAAATCCGCAATCGGAGCCATGGCAGTTTACACTTTCATCAATGCATGGAACATGTATATGTGGCCGCTTCTGGTAACCGGTTCCAACAACATGCGAACCGTTCAGATCGGTATCAGTATGCTGGACAGTGTAGATTCCCAGTCCATCACACTGATGATCGCAGGTGTGGTAATGATCATCATTCCGTCCATTTCCATCTTTATCATTGGACAGAAACAGCTGATCCGCGGAATGTTCTCCGGAGCAGTCAAGGGCTGATCCCGGAGTTCATCTTATATATTAGAAAGAAAAAAGAGAAAATTTTTCAAGAGGAGAAAAAAGTTATGAAGAAAAAAATCATCGCAGCTTTTCTTACCGCAGCAATGACCATCGGGTCACTTTCCGGAGTGACTGTATTCGCCGCAGATGCTTCCACAGATGAAAACGTGGAGATGGCAGACGCTTCCGATGTAGACGGAACAACCATTACTTTCTGGCATTCCATGGGTGGTGTCAATGGTGAGGCCATCGATACACTGGTAAAAAAATTCAACGATGAGAATGAATATGGAATTACCGTAGATGCTCAGTATCAGGGCGAGTACGATGACTCCCTCAACAAACTGAAAAGTGCACAGATCGGAAACATGGGAGCAGATCTTGTACAGGTATATGAGATCGGAACAAGATTCATGATCGATTCCGGATGGATCGTTCCGATGCAGCAGATGGTAGATGCAGACAATTACGATGTGTCTGAGATTGAGCCAAACCTGGCTGCTTACTACACCATTGACAATGAGTTGTACTCCATGCCGTTCAACTCATCCACACCGATCATGTATTATAATAAGGATATGTTTGACAAAGCAGGCATCACAGAAGTTCCGGACAGCCTGGAAGGAATCGGTGAGATCGGACAGGATCTTCTGGACAAAGGCGGCGCAGGCGAGGTCATGTCTCTTGGAATCTACGGCTGGTTCTTTGAGCAGTTTATCGGAAAACAGGGCCTTGAGTATGCAGACAACGGAAACGGACGTGAAGAAGCTGCAACAGCTGTAGCATTTGATGAGAACGGCGCCGCAAAGAATATCCTGACAGCATGGAAAGACCTCAATGACAAAGGTTTTGCTCCGATCGTAGGAAAAGGCGGCGATGCAGGCCTTGCAGATTTTTCCGCAGGAAAAGCAGCTATCACACTTGGTTCCACAGCATCCCTGAAACAGATCCTTCAGGATGTAAACGGAAAATTCGAGGTTGGTACCGCATACTTCCCGAAGATCAAATCCAGCGATGAAGGTGGTGTTTCCATCGGTGGTGCATCCCTCTGGGCACTGAACAACAATGATCCGAAAAAACTCCGCGCAACATGGGAATTCGTAAAATTCCTCATCTCCCCGGAATCCCAGGCTTACTGGAATGCACAGACCGGATACTTCCCGGTAACTGTAAAGGCGCAGGAGGAGCAGGTATTCAAGGACAATGTTGAGAAATATCCGCAGTTCCAGACAGCCATCGACCAGCTTCATGATTCCTCCGCAGACTACTGTGGTGCACTGTTAAGCGTATTTCCGGAGGCAAGAGCAACGGTAGAGTCTGAGATCGAGAGTATGCTCAACGGAAAAGAGGATGTGGATACAGCAGTGACAAACATGGCAGATTCCATCAACAAATCTATTGAGGAATACAATCTTGTGAATGAATAATCCGAAAAAGCGCGGATATTGGAAAAGAAAAATAAACAGAAACAGTACAAAATCCCTGGAAAAATTCCGGGGATTTTTGCTGTATTTACAGAGAAAAACGGCCTGTCAGGAAAATATCAGGAGAAAAATCAGAGGAATGTCTGGACGGAAGAGTATATATTGGCTATAATGAGGAAGTTAATATTTACTCCTCAGGAAGGAAGAAAAATCTGTGAATAGAAGTAAAAGAGAAGATTATAAGAGATTTGTGGTATTTTGTCTGGCGAGTCTCATCGTGATCGCACAGGCAGCGATCTTTGCATATGTATGGTATGATTTTTACAGAGGCATGATCCTGAAACCATTCTGGAGAAAAGGTAACTGGGTGCTGATCCTGATCTATGCGCTGATCTATCTTTTGTTTGCCAAACTTTATGGCGGACTGAAAGTGGGCTATCTGAAGCGGATCGACGTATTTTATTCGCTGACGCTGGCAACGATCTGTACCAATGTTGTGACGTATTTTCAGATCACACTGATCAACCGGTGGTTTCTGTCAGCCAGACCGATCATCGAGATGACCGGAGTCCAGCTGGTTGTGACGGTACTGTGGATCTGGGGTTCCAGGTATATCTACTCTAAGTTGTACGGGGCCAGAAGGATGTTGGTGATCTACGGAGACCGGGATCCCGGAGATGTGATCCATAAGATGAATACCCGAAAAGATAAATACGACATCAGTGGCAAAGTCCACATCCGTGAGGGAGAAGAGAAGATCCACGCGATGATGGATCAGTATGAAGGCGTGATCATCTGGGATCTTCCGTCTCAGATCCGAAACCGATACCTGAAATACTGTTTTTCCCATTCCATCCGCTGTTATATGAGTCCGAAGATCTCGGATATCATCCTGCTTGGAACAGACAGGATCCATCTGTTTGATACCCCGCTTCTGATGTGCAGGAACCAGGGACTTTCCATGGAACAGCGCGCAGCCAAGAGACTTCTGGATATCGTTGTTTCCGGACTTGGTATTATCGTATCTTCCCCGCTGATGCTGATCATTGCCATTGCGGTGAAGGCTTATGACGGAGGTCCGGTATTTTATCTCCAGGATCGTCTTACCTATCAGGGAAAAGAATTCCGCATCCGGAAATTCCGCAGCATGTGCGTGGATTCTGAAAAGAACGGTGCGAGACTTGCGTCCAAGCATGACTCCCGAATCACACCGGTAGGACATGTCCTCCGTAACCTGCATCTGGACGAGCTGCCGCAGCTGTTTAACGTATTTATGGGCGATATGTCTCTGGTAGGTCCCCGTCCGGAGCGTGATGTGATCATGCAGGAATATGAGAAAGAGATCCCGGAATTTCATTATCGTCTTAAGGTAAAGGCAGGACTTACCGGCTATGCCCAGGTATACGGCAAATACAATACAACACCTTATGACAAACTGAAACTGGATCTGTTTTATATTGAGAATTATTCATTTCTTCTGGATATCAAGCTGTTGTTCATGACTGTGAAGATCTTTTTCCAGAAGGAAGTTTCCGAGGGTGTGGATGATAACCAGAAAAATGCCCTCAAGGATTCCAAAGACAAAAAATAAGCAAGAAACTATCAAATGCGTGTCAGGCTGCGGCAGATCATCCTGGCGCGCATTTTGTGAATAGAGAGAACGGAGGTTGTTTTATGGAAAAACCATTAGTTTCCGTAGTCATGCCTGCATATAATGGTGAGAAATATATCGGAAAAGCGATCGAATCGGTGCTGGCACAGAATGTTCCGGCGGAACTTCTGGTCATTGATGACTGTTCCACAGACGGGACAGAGCTTGCAGTGATGAAATATATGGACAGCAGAAATATCCGTTACATCCGGAATGAACAGAATATGGGTGCTGCCCGTTCCAGGAATCGTGGCGTAAAGGAAGCCAGGGGAAAATATATCGCGTTTCTGGATGCGGATGATTGGTGGGAAAAAGGCAAGCTAGAAGCACAGACAGCGCTTATGGAACTGACAGGCTGTGCGATCTGTTCCACAGGAAGAGAACTGATGGCTCCCGATGGACACACTACCGGTAAATATATCCCTGTAAAAGAAAGGATCACATATCGGGATCTTCTGAAGCACAACAGCATCAACTGTTCTTCCGTATTGCTGCGCAGGGAGGATGCCCTCGCTTTTCCCATGGAGCACGACGACAGCCATGAAGATTACATCACCTGGCTTAACATCCTGAAAAAAGGAGGCTTTGCAGCAGGGATCAATAAGCCCTACCTGAAATACCGACTCAGCGAAGGTGGAAAATCCAGGAACAAACTGAAGTCTGCGGCAATGACTTACCAGGTGTACCGCTATGTAGGGTACGGACGCCTGAAAAGCCTGATCTTCTTTGTTTCTTACGCATTTCACGGGATATGGAAATACCGTTGAAAAATTTGGAAAAGCAGAATGATTCTGGCAGATGTTAATTTTTTATTTCCAAATTCATAAACATATGTTATTATTTATTTTATCAAATATTACAAGGTGGAAATGAATGAAGCAGAGAACAGATAGCCAGGGAGTACCCTATTCTTACCTGGTTGATAATATTAAGTTAATACTGATCTTTCTTGTTGTGTTTAATCATCTGATCGCATTTCAGCTGGTCAAGGTGGATATGGTGGTGCGGTATGTATGGTATGGGATCACCATTTTCCACATGCCCGCTTTTGTTTTTATGTCCGGATATCTTTCCAAGAAGCCGCAGGATGTACTGAAGAATGTAAAGAATCTGCTGATCCCTTATATCCTTGGATACAGCCTGACCTGGTATGCGTATATCTGGACCGGCAAAAGTATGGACTATGAGTTGCTTCGTCCTTCAGGTACCGTTATGTGGTACGTGCTGGCACTGTTTATCTACAGGCTGACCATCGAAGCACTTGGAAAAGTACGTTTTATCGTGCCTTTAAGTATTGTTTTTGCGTTATGGGCAGGAACAAGGCCGGAATTTACAACTTATCTTTCAAGTTCAAGGATCGTTGTATTTTTTCCGTTTTTTGTGGCAGGCTATCTGTGGAAGAGTGATTACACAAATGTAGTCCGCAAATTTAAGGGAAAATGGGTCCTGGTCCCGATTTCGGGACTGCTTTTGTATGCAATCCCGAATTTTATGATCGCAAATGATATCCCCATCGATATCTTCCGCGGAAATCATACATATCAGTTATCCGGAATGGATGATATCACCGGAATGCTGATCCGCCTTCTGATGTATCTGGTATCGTTTGTGCTGGTGCTGACGTTCCTGGCACTGATCCCGGATGTGAAGCTGCCGATCAGTTTCGTGGGAAGAAATACCATGGGAATCTATTTTTTCCATTATCCGATCATGATCGTACTTAACGGTCTGCTTCTTCTCAGCATCCCGCAGATGCTGAATGTCTGGATACTTTTCGGAGTATCCTGGGTGTTTGTGCTGATCCTTGGAAGTAAGCTGATATCTTTTCTTTATAATGGAGTGCTGAACCTGATCACTTTTGTCCTGTTCAAACGGGAGAAACAGGTACAGGATGAAGGCCTTGAGGATGAGTACGACGAAGACGACCGCTATGAGATCATGCTGAAGCGAAAGAAAGCCATCGAAGAACTCGCTGCAACTCTGGAAGAAGAGGAAGAGATCCCCGGTGAAGAGTTCTTTGTGGATGAGGATCTTGATATGGAGGACGGCGCAGAGGATGCCGGAGCTCCTAATGAATTTGAGCAGATCCAGGACCTGGATGACATATTAGAGATCGCAGAACCGAAGGAGGAGATGGAACTGCTTTTAAAAGAGGAAGAAGAGAAAGAGCAGGACGAATAATGAAAAGAGTCATTACGTATGGCACCTTTGATCTGTTCCATCAGGGACATTACAATATCCTGAAGCGGGCAAAGGCGTTGGGGGATTATCTTATTGTAGGAGTTACCAGTGAGAGCTATGATATCGAGCGTGGCAAGCTGAATGTGCAGGACAGCCTTCTGAAACGTATCGAAAATGTCCGCAAGACTGGTTTTGCGGATGAGATCATCGTGGAGGAATACCAGGGACAGAAACTTAATGATATCACAAAATATAATATCGATCTTCTGGTAGTCGGATCAGACTGGCGGGGGAAATTCGATTATCTCAAAAATTACTGCGAAGTTGTTTATCTGGAGCGTACCAAAAATATTTCCAGTACCAAGCTCCGCAGCGAAGGTACGATCTACAGTGTGGGCATTGTCACTGATGATGCGGAAGATAACGGAATGGTGATGGAGTCCAAGTTTGTCAGTGGCCTGCATGTAGAAAGTGTTTATTCCGATGACATTGTTGTTGCCAGGGAATTCTGTGACAGATATGAACTGAACTCTTATGGTATAGATTATGAGCAGTTTCTGGACGGGCTGGATATCATCTATATCAGATCCGGCAAAAACAGGGCCGATTATATCAGAAAGGCGTTGGAACATGGTAAATACGTCATCAGTGACACGCCGATGGCTCCGGATCCGGAAGAGGTAAAAGAACTGTTTACACTGGCAAAAGAGCACCAGGTTGTTCTGGTCGAGAAACTTACCCTGGTCTATCTGCGCGCTTTTACGCAGCTTGTGTGGTTGACGCACGGAGCACTTGTGGGAGATGTGGTAGCTGTAAAATGCGCAGTTTCCCAGGATGATTTTGAGGGCGGCAAGAATTTCAGTGAAACAGTCAGCCAGGCTCTCTGTGCATGTATCAAACTTCTTGGTAAGGATTATCTGGATGTGAACACCAATGCGGTGAAAGGCAGCGACGGAAGTTTCATTTATGATATGATCACGATGAAGTACCCTCAGGCGCTGGCCACCATTGAGATCGGAACGACGGTAGATGTGGAGAATGAGCTTGCGATCATCGGAACCAAAGGAAGGATCACAGTGCCTAATGACTGGTGGAATACCGGATATTTTGAGGCAAAAGTGGAAGGACAGGAATTTCTGAAGCGCTTCAGCTTTAATTTTGAGGGAAACGGCCTTCGTTACCTGCTTCAGGAACTGGTCATTATGATTCGTGACCGACGTACGGAATGTACGAGATTTTTTTACGAAGAATCAGAAACTCTGGCTGAGCTTTTGAAAATAATTAATCAAAGAGGTTGACAGATGACAGAAAAACAAAAGCTTCTTTTGCAGCTCTTCCGTGAGGTTGATGTGATCTGCAAAAAACACAATCTTAGATATGTAATGGCCGGAGGTACTCTGATCGGTGTTCTTCGAAATGAAGGTTTTATCCCGTGGGATGATGATGTGGATATCTATATGCCAAAGAGTGACTGGGATAAATTTGTAGAAATATGTCAGAATGAGGCGCCGGAGAACCGGGCGGTCTACTGCGCAGAAGTGGACAGGAACTATACCAATGGTTTTCCGCGTTACGGAAGTACGGATACCTGTGCCATCCACAAACATCAGATCATAGGAAACGATAAGGCCGGTGAGATCATTGATGTACTGACGCTGGACCCGATCCCGGATGATGACCGGGAGTATGAGAAATACCGGGATCATATGATAATCTACACAGAACTTCTGAATATCAGCATGGTCGTGGGAACCAGATGGGAGATCTCTCCCTGGCGCTATCTGTACTGGCTTTTCCGTTACACTTTCTGTGGAAAGGACAGAACCCTGAAGAAACTGGAGAAGATCATGTTTTCCTATAAAGAAGAGAAGTGCAGCCGCTATGCCATGCGATGGGGAGGCTGCCCGTTTCTTTTTGACAAGGATATGATGTTCCCTGTGAAATATATGGATTTTGAGGGCGAAAAAGTTATGATCCCTCACAGGACCAGCGATTACCTGATCTGGCATTACGGGGACGAATGGTCCTATATCCCGCCTCATGGGGAACGGGAATCCCATGAGTCTATTGATGTTCCGGGAGCCAGCTATCAGGATGTGCGTGATGAATATATGCCAAGGATCGACAAAAAGCGCATCCGCAGGCAGATGCTTTTCCGCAAGTTTTACTGCCTTCTGATGGCAAAGGGTGACCATAAGCAGGATGACAGACGGCGCAGGATCAAAGCCGGTGTTATGGCAAAAGATGTGGCTGGCCGGCTGATGAAATCCGAAAAAACACTGGAAACTCTGCTGAAAGAGAGAAGATATGATGTGCTGGGTGAGATCTTTGCGGATTATTACCGGGTACAGCTCAGCATGGAGTTTATCGGACGTGAAGATTATAATGGAATCCGTCCGTTCTATCATCCGGTTCTGATCCCACTGGAAGATGAGGTTTTTCAGGCAGCCATGCTGACTCTGATCTATCAGGAGCGTGTTTCCAAGGCGTATCGTATGTATGAAGTACGCAAGAAACTGGATCATCTTACTCCGGAAATGGAACAGACCGTGGAGGATATCCGGCAGTTCCGTAAAGCAGCCAGTCATTACGAATTCAAAGAAATGAAAGAAGCCGAGGCGATCGTTGACGCTCTTCTTAAAAAATATCCGGACGTGCCGGGATTCCTGAAATTCAAATGCCGGTTCGTGATGGAACGTCTGGAAGGACCGCAGAATGCTTCAGAAGCAGAAAAATTTCTGTCATACGCTCTGCGGGTATTTCCTGAGGATGGATATTTTATGAAATATAAAGGAGATCTTCTCTGGAAAAAAGGCCTCCGAAATGAGGCAATGGCAGAGTACTTAAGAGCCAGAGAATGCACCAACAACGGCATTGTGCAGCTGGAGCTGGATAAATTCCTGAAAGAGCAGAAGCCTTCGGCGATCCGCGACTGCAGAACCCTGATCGAAAACCACAGAAAAGCAGACGCCCTTTCGCTGATGGAATTCTGGAGCAGGCTCATGCCGGAAGATGAGGAGACCAGAGGCGCTCTTTATCTTGCAAAAGTATCTTCTGTCCGTACCAAGGCAGAACTTGAAGAACTGGTAAAAGAACTCTGTAAGGAAATGGGGATCACCGGCAATTCCGCCAGAGGGGAAGCTTTTGAGGAACCGGTATACAGAGAGGCACTTACCTGTGCATGGCAGAGATTCGGCTATCCGAAAGAACTGGCAGAATGCCGTACCAGGATCCTCTGCAGCGAGGAAGAAAGCGAGATGGAATACCTGGCTGAGGAGATCCGCAGTTTTCTGGTGCACAAGGAATGGCAGGGAGAAGTGTACAAACTTCTGGGAGATATCCGGAAGAAACAGGGACGTACCCAGGAGGCTTTTGAGAATTATTTCAAGGCACTGGAACAGGAACAGCATTCCTATATAAGAAATGAACTCTCCAGGATCTTTCTGGAGGACCTTTACCAGGGAAGCCAGCGTACGAAATTTTTTGCAAAAAAAGCAGATGTGACGGAATTTCTTAACAGCTGGCTGGATAAATACAAGAGTCAGGAGGATCTTCAGAAACTTCTGGATCAGATCCTGAAATAACAGATCAACAGAAACGAGGCAGAGTGTGTTGAACAGAGAACAACAGAAAGTACTGGAGCTTCTTAAAGAAATAGATACCATATGCCGGAAAAATAAGATCACATATTGTCTTTCACCGTATCTTACCCTCTGTGCGGTAACGGAACGGCCTTTCCCCATGAATCCGGCCAGCAGTGATATTTATATGAAGACTGGGGATATGGCCCGGTTTAAGAGTATTTTTGAGGAGGAACCGGAGCTGCGCAGAGCACTGGAATCCATGGATAACAACAGCCGTTTTCCTGGATTTTATCTGCGTTATACAGACAAAGATACATTGTTTTATAAATTGGATGAGTACGGAAGATACAAACATCCGGGGATCGGGATCAATATCCTTCCGCTGCAGTGTGAGTATGGCCCGAAGGGAAAATATTTATGGAACCGTATGCGGGAGGACGGCTGGAAAAGGATCTACGGAAAAAAGGGCGAGTGGAGAGACCGGCGTGAACTGGAATGCATCTGGCTGGTGCGTGTCCTTTCCCTCTGCGGAAGAGGATGGCTTGCAAGGAGCATATTCCGGGATCTGCTCCGGCAGCCCCAGGACGGAGCAAAAACCTATGTACTCCGTTATTTTGACCACAGCATTTATTTTCCGGCGCATATTTTTGAAAATCCCGGGGAAGCGATGCTTGGCGGGGAATCATTTATGGTTCCGGGAAATACAGACCGCTATCTTACAGAGGCCTACGGCAAAAATTACCGGAATAAGGCAATGGAAAACTATGTCCCCGGCTCTCTGGTGGTATGCAGCGCTCTGATCCCATGTGAGGAGTTTTTGCAGCAGTCAAAAGAACTGAAGAAATTTGCCACTGTCAGAAAGAAGCGGGAAAAGCGCAGACAGTTTGGGCTGAACTACAGAGAATATCTTGCGCAGTGCTGGGATTACGCAAAATTCTGCGGGGAAAAATACACCTGCGCACTGGCATATCGCAAACAACTCAGTTATATCCGTAACCTCTTCAAAAACGAAGATTATGTGGGACTGGAAAAGGCATTTGCAGGATATACCAGAATGACCAACCGTTGTCTGAAATACGAAGAAGCATTTGAAACAGATCCGGAAGTGTTTGACCTGTATCTCAAATATCTGGAAAAAACAGGAAGGATCTCGTTTATGGAAAAGGTAAAAAAATATGTCTGAAATGAAGCTTACAGATTATGTTGTAGAATTTTTGCAGAAAAAAGGAATTCATGATTTCTTCGGATACCAGGGAACCATGATCGCACATCTGGTGGATTCCATCGAAAAGAATCCTCATGCCAGAAGCCATTCCAGTTATAACGAACAGGGAGCTGCCTTTGCAGCCTGCGGTTATGCCCAGGCAAAAAACGCCTGTGGCTGTGCCTATGCCACCAGTGGCCCGGGAGCTGCCAATCTGCTTTCCGGCGTGGCAGACGCATATTTTGATTCCCTTCCTGTGATCTTTATCACGGGACAGCTTAACACCTATGAGTATTCCGGCATAGCGGGTCTCCGCCAGCAGGGATTTCAGGAGATCGACATGGTTTCCATGGCGAAGCCGGTGACAAAGTACGCCGTACAGGTCCGTGATCCGAAGAATATCATCCGGGAGCTGAACCTTGCATGGCAGATCGCCAATACAGGACGGAAAGGCCCGGTTCTCATCGACCTTCCCATGAATGTGCAGAGAGGCGAGGTGGAAGATCCTGTTTACGATATGGAGTTTTCCGAAGAAGAGATCGAGACAGCGGTATATGGCAAAAATGATTCGGAGAACGGAGCTGCTTTTTACAGGGATGCAGTTGCAAAGGCAGATTCTGCCGACGCAGGGGAAGCCGCAGAATATATTCTTGCGAAGATTAAAGATGCAAAACGCCCGGTATTTATGATCGGCCACGGAGCCTCCGGTCAGGCAGAAAAAATGCTCACAGATCTTGCCCGTGAACATCATATCCCGGTGATCACAAGCGTACTTGCCCGGTCCGCTCTGGGCTTTGAGGATCCGCTGAACTTCGGATGTATCGGCGGCGCCTACGGACACCGTTATGCAAATATGATCGCCAATGCGAAGAGCGACCTTCTGCTCTGTTTTGGAATTTCTCTGTGCACCCGCCAGATCGGAACCAAAGTCCATGAATTTGCCAGAGGAGCAGAGATCGTCCGTGTGGATATTGACCCTTATAACCTTCAGAGAGAGATCCATGAAGGCAGAAAAGGGGAGAAATGTTTTTGCGTCAGCGCAGAGGATGTGGTGCGTAAACTGACAGAGCAGCAGGCGCAGATCGGTTCTTATGAAGAATGGCTGGCAGTATGCCAGAAGATCCGTCAGGAACTCTGGAAGGTGGATGATGAGACACCACAGCGTTATCCGAACCGTATGATCGCATATTTGAGTGACCAGCTTTCCGATACCGGAGCAGTTGCTGTGGATGTGGGACAGCATATGGTCTGGAGCTACCAGTCCTTCCACAACCAGCAGGGCCAGAAGACACTTTTTTCCGGCGGACATGGTGCCATGGGTTATGCGCTTCCGGCAGCCATCGGAGCCCACTATGCCACAGGAAAACCGGTAGTCTGCATCTGCGGAGACGGAGCCTTCCAGATGAATATCCAGGAGCTGCAGTGGGTGAAGCGTGAAAATATTCCTGTAAAAATGATCGTCATGAATAATGAAGCTCTGGGAATGATCCGCCATCTCCAGAGAGATTATTTTGACTGCGTATATGCAGATACCTCAGACGGCAGTGGATTTTCTTCCTGTAATTTCAAAGATGTGGCACAGGCTTATGGAATCCCTGCAGAGCGTATCCAGGGAGGAGACGTGGAGAAATGTGCGGCTGAGTTCCTGGAGCAGAACGGGCCGGAACTTCTGGAGATCATGCTGGAAAATGGAACCTACGCATATCCGAAGACCTGCCTGGGCGAGCCGATCCACAATCAGCAGCCTTATATACCGAAACCAATATTTGATGAACTGATGGAGTTATAAAATGGGAAAAGTAACTGTGATCACAGGCGGCACTTCCGGAATCGGAAGAGGGATCGCCGAAAAGATCCTGGCAGAGTCAGCGAAAGAGGACAGGATCTTCGTAACATACGGACATGACGAGAAAAAGGCACTGGCATTTCAGGAGAGCCTTTCTGAGGAAAAAAGATCTCAGGTGATCCTGATGAAGGCAGATATGTCTTCCTATGATGAGATGATGGTTTTGGTGGAAGAGCTGAAAAAGCAGACCGACCACATTGACTGGCTGGTGAGCAACGCCGGCATCAGTACTTATGCAAAGTATGAGGACTACAGCTTTGAGGAGTGGACAAGGATCGTAAACACCAATCTTTCTGTACCGGTATTTATGGTCAAAGAGCTCCGGTCCATGATGGTAGAAGGTGGCAGCGTGCTCTTTACCGGTTCCTATGCAGGGCAGCAGGCGTATTCTTCCTCCCTTGTATACGGAGTCACCAAGGCGGCAATCCATTTCCTGACCAGATCTCTGGTAAAGGAATTTGAGCCAAAAGGCATCACGGTCAACGCCATTGCCCCGGGCTTCATCGAAACCCCATGGCACAGCGCCCGCACCCAGGAGAGCTACGACCGCATCAACAGAAAGATCGCCCTTCACCGGTTTGGAACTGTGGAAGAAGTGGCGGATATGGCGTTTGCAGTGCTGTCTAACGGGTATATGAATGGCAGTATCGTGGATATTCATGGAGGTTATGACTACTTCTAAGAAAACTGTTAAGAAAATATTAAAAAGGCTTGACTTGCATACCTGCTCTGTGATAAAATTGACGAGCGACATGGAAGTTAGGTCTTTTTTTTATGCCCGAAAATGACGACGGATACACGTTCCGGGCGAACAGAAGACCATGCAAATGAAAACACTGGAGGTGGAAGTTGTGCGCGTTAAGATTACATTAGCATGCACCGAGTGCAAGCAGCGTAACTACAATATGACGAAGGAGAAAAAGAACCATCCTGAGAGAATGGAGACCAAGAAATATTGTAAGTTCTGTCATACACACACTCTGCACAAGGAAACAAAGTAATCACAGAGATTTGTGAGGTTATGCTATGGAAAAACAGAAATCTGCGGATAAGCCGCAGAAGAAAAGTTGGTTTCAGGGACTTCAGTCAGAATTTGAGAAGATTGTCTGGACAGACCGTCCCACACTGGCAAAGCAGACTGTTGTGGTCGTGATCATCACGATCATCCTGGCAGTGGTTATCAGTGTAATGGATTCCGGAATCCTGGAATGCATTAATTTCTTAATGAAGTAAGGACAAGGGTGATTATATGTCAGAAGCAGCAAAATGGTACGTTGTCCATACCTATTCAGGGTATGAGAACAAGGTAAAAGCCAACATTGAAAAGACGATCGAGAACAGACACCTGGAAGACCAGATCCTGGAGGTACGTGTTCCGCTGCAGGATGTAGTGGAGATGAAGAACGGAACCTCAAGACAGGTTCAGAAAAAGATGTTTCCAGGCTATGTGCTTCTCAATATGGTGATGAATGACGATACCTGGTATGTTGTCCGTAACACCAGAGGTGTTACAGGATTCGTAGGACCGGGATCGAAGCCTGTACCTCTTACAGAAGGGGAAATGATGCCGCTGGGTATCCAGAAACCGGATATCGAAGTGGACTTCGCAGAGGGCGACATGGTAGTCGTTACCGGTGGTGCATGGAAAGATACCGCAGGTGTGATCACAGGTATCAACATGCAGAAACAGACAGTAACGATCAATGTTGAGCTTTTCGGTCGTGAAACACCGGTAGAGATAAGTTTCACAGAAATCAAAAAAGCTGAGTAATTAAAAAACAAGGTAACAGCAAGTGGGAGGGACACACCCCCGCCAATACCACATAGGAGGTGCCGAAAATGGCAAAGAAAGTAACAGGATATATCAAATTACAGATTCCGGCTGGTAAAGCAACTCCAGCACCACCTGTAGGTCCGGCTCTTGGACAGCACGGTGTAAACATCGTACAGTTTACTAAGGAGTTCAACGCAAGAACAGCTGATCAGGGAGATCTTATCATCCCGGTTGTCATCACTGTTTACGCTGACAGAAGTTTCAGCTTCATAACCAAGACTCCGCCGGCAGCAGTTCTTCTTAAGAAAGCTGCAAACATCAAATCTGGTTCCGGTACACCGAACAAGACTAAAGTAGCTAAAGTTACTAAGGCACAGGTTCAGGAGATCGCTGAGCTGAAGATGAAAGACCTCAATGCAGCATCCATCGAGGCTGCTATGAGCATGATCGCCGGTACAGCAAGAAGTATGGGAATCGAAGTCGTAGACTAATAAATACCGAAGCTTAAGTTCGGGGTTCCCGTAGAAAAAGTGAAATTTTCAAGTGGGAGGGCTTTTCCCCGCAAATACCACAGGAGGTTATAGAAATGAAACGAGGAAAGAAATATGTGGAAGCTGCGAAAGCAGTAGACCGCGCAACATTATATGATGCACCAGAGGCTATCAGCCTTGTTAAAAAAGCAGCTGTAGCTAAGTTCGACGAGACCATCGAAGTTCACATCCGTACAGGCTGCGATGGACGTCACGCAGATCAGCAGATCCGTGGAGCAGTTGTTCTGCCACACGGAACAGGTAAAAAAGTTCGTGTACTTGTATTTGCTAAAGATGCTAAGGCAGAAGAGGCAAAGGCAGCAGGAGCAGACTTCGTAGGAGCTGAGGACCTCATTCCGAAGATCCAGAACGAGGGATGGCTTGACTTTGACGTTGTAGTTGCAACACCGGATATGATGGGCGTTGTAGGTCGTCTTGGTCGTGTACTTGGACCGAAAGGTTTAATGCCAAACCCGAAAGCTGGTACTGTAACAATGGACGTAACAAAAGCTGTTAACGACATTAAAGCAGGTAAGATCGAGTATCGTCTTGACAAATCCAACATCATCCATGTTCCGATCGGAAAGGCTTCCTTTACCGAGGAGCAGTTAAGCGACAACTTCCAGACGCTTATGGGAGCTATCACAAAGGCTAGACCTAGCACACTGAAAGGTCAGTATCTGAAGAGCGTTACAATCGCTCCGACAATGGGACCTGGTGTTAAGCTTAACCCGGTTAAATTAGCTCAGTAATAAATTTTAAATACCCTGTACAGAGGAGACTTTGTACGGGGTATTTTTTTATACATTTATACACCTTGATTTTTTTTGGTAAAAATCCTACAATAAGGCACAAACAGATCTGTAACAGATCAGAAATTTATCAGAGATTTTTCATATAGAATTTACAAAAGAAAATATCATTTATGTTAATATAAAAAAGATGGGGAAAACGTTTTCCATAAGGGAAACTTACAGATGGATTTATCTGAACAGGGAGTATAAATTGAGATCAAAAAAGCGTAAAGCGAAAAAAATAAAAAAACAGGTAAACAAAATAAAAATGATACTCTGCCTGGTGGTGGAGGCTATCGTGATCCTGACACTTGTGGTGATCATTGGATGGAACAAAGGGGTCGGTGACTGGATGGAGTCTCTGCAGAGACCGGTGGTACGCAAGCTTGAGATGAGCGGTATCAACAGTCCCTACGCAGTCCTGATGCAGGTAAAAGGTGGAAAGATCATCGGAAACATGAAGGGCGATGAGAAGATCTATCCGGCTTCCATGACCAAGATCATGACGGTGATCGTAGCTATTGAGAATCTGGATGATCTGGATCAGGAGATCACACTGACACAGGAAATGTTCCAGGGACTTTATGAGCAGGATGCCACACAGGCAGGTTTCCAGCCGGGAGAGACGGTGCGTGCCATCGATCTTCTCTATGGAGCGATGCTGCCATCCGGTGCAGAGTGCTGTATCGCACTGGCAGATACTGTAGGCGGTTCCAGGGATGGATTTGTGGAGATGATGAACAAAAAAGCGGAGAAGCTTGGCATGACCAAAACGCATTTCTGCGATACCACAGGGCTTCATGATCCGGATCATTACAGTACCGTGCGGGATATTGCGGTATTGCTTAAATACGCGCTCCGGAACGACACGTTCCGTGAGATCATTGAGAGCCCGCGACATTCTACCGGAGTGACGAACATCCATCCAAGCGGGATCACATATTACAGCACCATGTTCAAAAATCTTTCGGACACTTCCGTTACCGGCGGTAAGATCCTGGGCGGCAAGACGGGATATACCAGTGAGGCCGGATTGTGTCTGGCAAGTTTTGCCGAGATCTATGACAGGGAATACATCCTGGTAACAGCAGGGGCTGCAGGAAATACCGGAAGTCCGCTCCATGTGGAGGATGCAGTGACGATTTACAACCGGCTGGGAAAGGCTATCGAGGCTCAGATGACAGGCAGCGAGGATTCGGATTCCTGAATATAAAGAGGATTGCGGATATCTGTTCGCACTTTATCTAATATACTGGAGTTTTACTGTAAAATATTGACACTATTCGTGCGAAAACGTATAATTGCAGTATAGTATTGCAGCAGAGAAAATGGGTTCTGTGTATAATACACAGGATCCATTTTTTTGCAGCCGGAGAGGGCAAAGAGGTAAGAAAAAGCTGCAGAAAGAGAAGGAGGAAATACCCATGAAAAAGAAAGCGGTTTCATTGCTGATCGCAGGTCTTATGGTGCTGGAGCCATGCACAATGGCAGGCGCCGCAGATTTTTCTGACGCAGAAGTGATCTAGCAGAGTGTGGAAAATGCAGAGGAAGAGACAGCGGAGCCAGAGGAAACAGATCTGGAGACAGAAGAGCCGGAAGAGACTGCAGAACCGGAAGAGGATGCAGAGATAACGGAGGAGGCAGCGCCGGAGGAAGAAGCACTTTCCCTGGAAGCAGGAGCAGAAGATACGGAAGCACTTCAGCCGGAAGCAGAGACTTTTGATGCAGGAGAGGAATCTGAGTATTCCGATAATGCGGAGGCAGCATCTGTTGGAACTTACAAAGATGAGATCGACAGCGGAAGATTTGCCGAGGTGAATACCCTGAAATGGAAAGTATGCGGCGACAGCGAAGATGACGAGGAAATGGAACTTGTGATCTATGGAAGCGGAGCGATGCCGGCATACAATAGTAAATATGATACTCCATGGGCTGACTATGATGATAATATCACAAAGCTTGTTGTTGAGGACGGAATTACCGCTATAGGTGACTGTGACTTTGAATTTTCTTCCAGTCTGAAGGAAGTACAGCTTGGAAATGATGTCAAAAAGATTGGTAAAGAAGCATTCAGCGGTTCATCCGGACTGGCGACGATCAATTTCCCAGCACAGCTGGAGAGTATTGGAGCGCAGGCGTTTTATATGACGGATCTTCAGGTCGTAAGAATGCCGGATTCGGTTAAATCTGTAGGTGCAGGAGCATTTGCATATTGTAGCAGTCTCAGGGATGTAGTGCTTTCAGCAGGTCTGACTGAGCTGGTTTCAGAAGTATTTTACGGTTCCAGTAACATAACAAGAATCGTAGTTCCGGCAAGCCTCAAGAAGGCAGCAGATAAGAATTTTGAATATCTTGGACAGACACCTTATGAAATGGTTGTGATCCAGTATACAGGAACCGAGGCACAGTGGAAAGCACTGAATTTCCCGCTTCCAGAGCTTTACAGCGATATAACTTCTGTTGTTTATAATTTTAATATGGCAGATGTAGATGCTCATATCTGGTCAAAGACAAAATTCACAGATGACCTGAGTGCATATGACTGCACCAAAGGTGGAACCAAGAGTTATCACTGTATCCTTTGCGGTGCGCGCGAGGAGACAGTCACTGTGGCACCGAAGCAGCATAATCTGTGGGAGATGGTTATAGAACCTGCTACGATCAATAAGACAGGATTAAAAGAGCTTCATTGCTCAGATTGTAATTACGAGACAGAGGTGTCGATCCCGAAACTTAAAGCATTTGCAACACTTTCCAAAAAACCATTTACTCTGAATCCGCAGCAGAAATACACGGCCCTTTCCTCCGGCCACGCCGCTGTGATGCGTTGTGGAGGACGATAATTTATCGGCTTAGTCCTGTATGCTGCTAT
>CAVEKJ010000012.1:18497-24559 GCA_963616205.1 Prevotella sp. | reverse complement strand
TCGAATGCCTCAAAGCCTCCGGCCCGGAAATCAAAGACATCAAACAATTCTTCGAATGGTGCAACCAGGGAAGCAGCACCTACAAAAACCGCAAAAAACTCTTCGAAACAAGAAAAAAAGCCGTAGAACAGAAAATCCTACGACTCAATAAAACCCTCGATATGCTCAAATACAAATGCTGGTACTACGACCAGGCCATAAAAGAAGGCAGCGAAGACAAAATCCGCCAGATGCTCCCGGACAACCTCCCGGAAGACATCCAGCAGCTATACGACAACGGCCATAAATAAAGCTGCAGCTCTGTGGCCAGCTACATACAGAAATTATGTACCTCACCACGTCCGCCGCATATAAACAATCCCCGTAATATCCGCCATCACCCAGCCGATCGGAATCGCCACCCAGATTCCCACCTCACCGATCACAGCAGAAAGCACATACGCCAGCAGCACACGAAGCCCCAGCGAGATCACTGTAAGTACAACCGACATCTCCGCCCGCTTGATCGCCCGGTAATAACCATACAGCAGGAACAGGCATCCAATCCCAAGATAAAACGCCCCTTCGATCCTGAGATACTTCACACCAGCCGCAATCACAGCAACTTCTTTTGCACTGACAAAAATCTTCATCAGCGGCGCAGCAAACAGACACACAAGCACCGAGATCACCCCACTGAACCCAATACTCATACCAAAAGCCACCCGGGTACCCTTACGGATACGCTCCTTATTCCCGGCTCCATAATTCTGCGCCACAAATGTAGAAAACGCATTACCAAAATCCTGCACCGGCAGATAAGCAAAGGTATCAATCTTCACAGCAGCCGCAAAAGCCGCCATCACCGTAGCACCGAAACTGTTTACCAGCCCCTGCACCATCAGGATACCAAAATTCATCACCGACTGCTGCAGACAGGTCAAAGAAGAAAGATTCACAATCTCCCCAAGAATCCCCCTGTCAAAACGAAGCTCATCTTTTCCCGGAAGAAGCTCCTTACAAGAATGCAGCACATAAATAGTAATCCCGACTCCGGACACATACTGTGCGATCACCGTGGCAAAAGCCGCACCTGCGATTCCCCAGGGAAGAACAGCCACAAACAAAAGATCCAGTCCAATGTTCAGGACAGCAGAAACTGCCAAGAATACAAGCGGAACTGAAGAATTACCAAGTGCTCTCAAAAGACAGGAAAAAAAGTTATAAAGGGACGTAGCCACAAGCCCTGCAAAAATCACCAGCAGGTAGGTTTTCATCCCGTCATACACATCCTCCGGCACCCGGAGAAACCATAAAATCGGGTCCGTAAAAAGGTACACTGCCACATTTAATATGACCGTCACACTCATGATCAGTCCAAAAGCATGGACAACAGCCAGACGCAGCTCCTGGTCGCTCCCCTTTCCCTTATAAATCGAAAAAAGAGCTCCGGAACCCATACTCAGTCCCAGAAAAATAGACGTCAGAAACGTCATCAAAGTATAGGCAGAACCAACCGCTGCCAGCGCATTTTTTCCAAGCACACGTCCTACGATCAGGGTATCTGCAATATTATAAAACTGCTGCAGAAGATTTCCCGCGATCATAGGCAGCGCAAACAAGATCAGACATTTCGAGATCCTGCCTTTTGTCAGATCATAATACATTTCCTTTCACTCCATCATCCTCATACGCCAAAAAACAGGCGTAGTTTTCACATAGGATTTATGATAAATCTTTCCGAATGATTATGCAACCTTCTTTCTCTCCTATTACCCTGAGATTTTTTTCCGGAAATCCGCTTTCCGCCTTCTGTCACTGCCAACAAAATCACCACAAAATACAACACCATCTGAATCCCACTGACATGCCCGGAAAAATTCATGTAAGGATTATACCAGTCCAGAATTCTGGCAGTTATGGAAACCAGGCTGCATACAACACAGACATGCAGGAGAATTTTTCTTATTGTACTTAATATCCTCATAAAGATCCCTCTGTAATAAAAATTCCATCTTCGATCTCATGCTCCGGTTTATACGGATCATTGACCACTTTTCCATTCATTTCCATAAAAGAACAGTGTCCTCCATCAAGATTATACGCCACCTTACAGCCAAGATCCTCAAACACCTTCGCCATCTCATCCAGAAACATTCCACGTGAACTCTGCTGCCGCCCGTCTACAAGAAGCAGGCAATAATGTCCAGGTTCAAAATATCCGATGGCAGTCCGGGGATGGGAACGCCGGATGTAGCTCCATGTCCAGAACTTATCATTTGCTTTTCCATTTGCATCCAGAAGGCTTGGCCCGAAGATCCAGCTCTGGTAGGCACCTCTGCCGATCAGCTTCTGCTCATCCATCTGTCCCGGCTGATAAATATCCATGGTTCCATCCCAGTTCAAGACACAGGTCTCTTCACCGGACTGCTGACTGCGGTAGATCACACCGTTCCGAATGATAGTTCCGTTATTCTTATGACGGTTATTGCTGTAAGAATCTCCATTGACCGACAGGATTGATTTCATTCTGGCCGACATATCCGTAAGTTTTTCCGTATAGCCAATCCCGTAAGTATCCTGGGCAAAAGCAGTCTGGAAACAGGTAATGTCGCCAATATAAATATCAGCCAGCACATAGGAAATTTTGCTTCCGTATTTTGCATAATTGCCACCGTGTGTGTTATCTACGGTTCCGGAATCATACTGATGATGAGAAATCTGAATGGACAGGTTGGGACTTGTGTATGATGTATCTGTAGAAACCACTGTATCGGTAAATTTGTCCGCAAATTTCTCATGCCAGTCCTGAGTGCTGAGGACCTTCCGTGTCTGAGTAAGTTCTGTTCCATCCGCGCTGACACCCTTCTGAGGAATTTTAAAATTAATAACCCACACCCCCAGAAGGATTAACGCAGCCACTGCCACATCCAGCAGAATCCATAGTATCCGTTTTACCATGTTCTGCTCCGCCTTCCCGGCAGCAAGTGTTTTTCCGGATCACGGGGAAAGATCAGAAAATTCTGCACCATCCAGCTGACAAGAAACAGTGTACACTCCATCAGGATCTTTGCCGGATACACAGGCACATGTGCAATCTGCGTCAGCACTTCCAGGATCATATTGTTCATAACCAGGATAAAGGCAGCCAGTTCAAAGTACTGCATCGCCGTCTGGATTTTCTTTTCCTTATGAAAAACAAAATAACAGTTCATACAGTAGTTATAAAAAGCACTGACCAGTCTCGCCAGGATATTGGCTCCCAGCACAAACACGGCTGTGTGTGGCAGGCAAAACATAAAAAACGCAAACAGCAGATAATCCAGAGCAAAACTGGAAAACGATGACAACGTAAATTTCAGCAGATCTTTGTATATCAATATGGAATCCCACACTGCCCGGAAATGGGAAGTCGAATTTTCTTTGTCCTGATAAATGGTATTGATCGGAACCTCCTCAATGTCGATTCCTTCCCTTGCAAGAAACATCAGAACATTCATCTCATATTCGTACCGTTCGCCCTCCACAGTCAGAAGCTTTTTTACCAGATCTGAGGTAAACACCCGCATTCCGGTCTGTGTGTCCGAAATGCTGACTCCACTTAAAAGTTTGAAAACTTTTCTCGTAATGATGTTCCCAAGTCTTGATTTCAGCGGCATGTCTTTTCCCACATTCCGCACACCGAGGATCATCAGCCTCTCACTGTTTTCTCCATGAACAAATAATTTCACCAGATCTTCCGGGAGATGCTGTCCGTCACAGTCCATCACACCGATCAGGGTGCTTTCCCAGATTTCACGGTTTACATAATCAAGTGCTGTTTTGATGGCAGTGCCTTTTCCCCTGTTTTCTTCATGGCGGAGCAGAATGCAGACATCACTGATCCTGTTAAAAATATCAATATAATCTTCTCCGCTTCCATCATCCACCACAACGATCCGGAAACCATAAGTCCACAGCTGATCTACGATTTCGATCAGCCTTTCGTCCGGTTTGTACGCCGGTATGATCACAACTGACATGTTTTTATCACCTCGTTTTCTATAGCAAAAGCCCCCACATTCGCTACTTGCTCATTACCTGACTCTGTGCGAAATCAGTATTCCTCTTTTACATTTAATTCTTTATCTTCTCTCTTTCAGCATCTGCATTCCAAGTACCAGCGCCAGTCCCACAAGTGCCGCAAAGATCTGAAAATTACCAACTCCCATCACCGGCTGCGGAACTTTCAGTGTGGCCGGGCCCTGCATGATCGCATAAAAAGAACCTATCATCATTCCAAGAATGGCATATACGGACTGAGTGCGGAATTTTTCCAGACAGATCTGTATTCCTTTTACTACAGTAACTGCTCCCGTCAGCACGCCAAATCCAAAAAATATCAGAAGTGGCAGATAGGAAAGGTTCAATCCAAGAAGTCCTCTTACAGCCGTAATCACCGGAATATACGCACCGAAGATCAGAAGCAGTGTGGAACCGGAGATTCCCGGAAGAAACATGGCTGAGATCGCAACCATTCCGATAAAAAACAACCGGATTGCTGTTCCGAGCTGGAACTGTCCAAGATCCATAGAAGCTGCTCCGGTTTTTCCATTGAGCCATGCGATCCCGGCTACGATAAAAATCCCTGCAATACAGAACCCGATTCCTTTCATGATATTCCGGGAACCGCCGAAGCTATCTTTTTCCTCACGGATGATCAGCGGAATGGAACCTGCGATAAAACCGATAAACAGAGAACTTACTGTGTAGATATGGCTTTCAAATAAGGATGACAGAAGAAGCACTGCCAGCACCATGCCTGTCACCCAGCCAACACCAAGTTTCACCAGATAAGCAAAAGCCTTCTTCTTTTTTTCCATTTTTCCAAATACAAAATCATTGATGGAACCGATAAACCGGTCATAAAAACCTAAAATAAATGCGACTGTTCCGCCGGACACTCCAGGCACACTGTCAGCCAGTGCCATACAGAATCCGTTCATTCCTTCCCTTAACATATTAAAAAAACCTCCTGTCTGTTTTCTGTGATCATCATAATCAACAGTCTTAAACAGACAGAAGGTGTCTTTCTAAACAATATCTAAATTCTTTTTATATCGGACATTCCGTTCCATGCCCGGAAGTCGGGTAGATAAAAACATCCGCATTCTTTACAGAACCGCCATCATAATGGTTCCCACCAGGATACACAAAAGTCCAAGTGCCGCCTTCTTCGTAAGTTTCTCCTTAAATACCACCCAGGAAAAAGCAATGGTAACAAGAATACTCAGCTTATCAATAGGCACAACCACACTTGCCGGGCCATCCTGCAGGGCACGGTAATAACACAGCCAGGATGCTCCTGTGGCAAGTCCTGACAATGCGATAAATCCCAGCTCTTTTTTCTCGATGCCATGTAATTCTTTCTGTTTTCCCTTGAGGAAAACCATCAGCCAGGCCATCACGATCACCACGGTCGTACGGATGGCAGTTCCCAGGTTGGAATCAATTCCCGCAATACCAATCTTTCCGAGAATGGCCGTAAGGCTGGCAAAAACTGCGGAAAGCACGGCATAAACCAGCCACTCTTTTCCGTTTTTATCCTCTGTTTCCCCGGTTCCTTCTTTTCTTGTGATCATCAGCATGGTACCTGCACCGATCAGGACTACAGAAACACCCTTGACCAGAGTCAGCCCTTCATGAAGAAAGATCAGCGCCAAAAGGATCGTCAAGATCGTGCTGGACTTATCAATCGGAACGACCTTATTGACATCCCCTTTCTGCAACGCATGAAAATAACACAGCCAGGACGCTCCTGTAGCAAGGCCGGACAGAACAAGAAACAGAAGCGTCTTTCCGCTAACCTCAGTAATTCCGGACCAGGTTCCTGTGACCAGAACCATCAGCCAGGAAAACAGAAGCACCACCACTGTACGGATGGCCGTCGCCACATCTGAATCTGTCTTTCTGATCCCGCATTTTGCAAGGATTGCCGTGATTCCCGCAAAAAACGAAGAACCAACTGCAAAAAGTACCCACATTTTTCCCATCTCCCTCGTATGTTTTTATTTATTCAAGCGGTACCCCGCTCCCCATACCGT
>CAVEKJ010000012.1:8060-18475 GCA_963616205.1 Prevotella sp. | reverse complement strand
ATGTGTACCATTACTGTAGCACTATCGCCCACATAATCATAGCCCCAGATTTTTTCGAACAGTTTTTCCCTGGAAAAAACAATGTTGGGATTCATTGCCAGAAATTTCAGAAGCTCGAATTCCCGGTTTGGAAAACGAATTTCTGTATCTCCCTTAAAAACTTTCCAGCTGTTTACCAGAATGCGAAGATCCTGCACCTGGATCTCCTCAGAAGCATCCGGCCCTTTATTGGCAAATTTCTCCACCATACGCTGATACTGGCGTAAGTTTGCATTCACCCTTGCCACCAGCTCCGCAGGATCAAAAGGCTTGGAAATATAATCATCCGCTCCCAGTCCAAGGCCGCGCACTTTATCCACAGATTCTGTGCGTGCAGTCACCATAAGAATGGGGATATCCACTTTGTCACGGATCTCACGGCAGATCTGGTAGCCACTTTTTCCAGGAAGCATCAGATCCAGAAGTACAAGGTCAAACTGCTCTTCCTCCGCAATCTGCGCCGCATCCATCCCATCTGCCAGTATCTTTGTCTCAAAACCGGAAGCCCGGAGATAGGCTTCCTCGATCATGCTGATATCCGGATCATCTTCTATAATAAGGATTTTTTTACTGTCCGCCATCTTTTTCTCCCTTCTGGGCTTCTGCCAAAGTTCCTGCTGCCGGAAATTCCATCCGCACCACAAAACCGTCCGCATTTTCGCCACGGACACTTCCGTCCATTGCCTCCACAAGATATTTTACAATATAAAGACCAAGGCCGTTTCCTTCTTTTTTATTTCTGGATTCATCGCCTCTGTAAAATTCATCAAATACATAAGGCAGTTTCTCTTCCGGAACACCAACCCCATTATCACGGAAGCAGATCTCCACGCCCCCTTTCGTTCTTCTCAGAGAAAGAACAGTTTTCAGCACATCCCGTTCTGCGTATTTCCGGCTGTTTTCCAGAAGATTGTCAAAAATACGCTGCAGCTGTTCCAGATCAGCGTTGATATCTAGATGGATGTCTCCCGTTTCCGCCTGCATCTGCTCTTTTTCTTTATCCAGAAGTTCCTGTTTTCCTTTTACATAATTCCGGATAAAATCCGCAATCTCTATTTTCTGCACAGAAAGAGGCATATTTCCAGTCTCGATCTTTGAGACATAGAACAGCTGGTTCAGAAGGCCGTCCATATCTCCTGTCCGGCGGTACGCTACCTGCAAAAACTTCTCCTGCATTTCCGGAGTAGCCGCAATCCCGTCCATAAGACCTTTGATGGTTCCCCGGATAGCCGTAAGAGGTGTACGCAGGTCATGGGAGATCCCAGCGATCATATCCGTCCTTGCTTTCTCATATTTCCGGTTCTTCTCCTGCTCTTTCAAAATATGCTCCTGCATATGGTTAAATGTGATACATACATCCTCAAACTCCGCATCGCCCACATACCGGATTTCCGTACTCAGATCATTATGTTTGATGCGGTCTGCACCCTGTGCAAGAAGATCCAGGGGCTCCATAATATGTTTCTCCAGATTTCTGGTAAAGATCTGGCTGATCAGAAGCAGCGCAAGAATACAGATGATTCCATCCGCACCAAATAAAAGGATAAACTCATTTCTGTGGATCGTCCAGGTTTCCAGAAAATCGTCCAGATCACCGAGAAACTCCTGTCCGTCCTCATGCTGGTTTTCCACATTATCAGAATCCGAATAATTCGATGCACCGCTTCCGTCAATAAGATCTTCTATGGATGTCTTCAGCTCTTTTTCCACTGATTCCGCATAGATCTTCACAACCACCAGATTAATAGCCAGAAAGATCAGAAGTGTCACCAGCACCATCAGTGCATTTGAAAGAAAGATTCTTCTTTTTACAGTTCCCTTTTCCATGTTTTTACCCTCCTGCAGACATTTTTGTTCATCATCCTTTATACACCAGGCAGATAAATGATCAGTGGATTAAAGTTAAACAATTCCTAAACAATATCCCAAAGTCAGAGGAATTTTTTTCCATGATACCACATAACACACCAGATTTCCATGGAACCACACCTGACATCCAAATCCTCTTTTCCCAAAATTTTCCTGTTTTCATTGACACAGAATCTTATTGCGTTATAATGTTAGTTGCAACTAATTTATATCCATATGGATATCCCCCATTAATCAATACGTACCCTACACGTCATACCATGTACTTCCGTACAGACAACCACCGCAATTTTATGGAGGTAAATAAACGAACTATGCCACTGAATTTAGCTGAAATGGACATTGACTATACAATTCAGAAAATATGCGGAAATGAGGACGACCGACATTATCTGGAAACCCTGGGATTTATTGAAGGAGCAACAGTGCGGATCGTATCAATTCTTCTGGGTTCTTACATCGTCCGCATAAAAGAAAGCAAAATCGGCATTAATCAGGATTTTGCAAAAATGATCATCGTGCAGGCCTGAAAAAGCCTGCTCAATTTTATTTATCAACAAACAAGGAGATTTATTTTATTTATGAAAAAAGAAAAAAGCGTACTTCATCTCTGCGAAGGCACCCTTCTGGCGCTTGTGATCCTTTTGATCATTAATCTGTATCTTCTGAAATTTCTTCAGGACCCGGAAATTTCATACTATCCAATGCTGCGGCTTATGGAGGTCGCCCTTGGACTTCTGGTTATAACTCTGGCTCTTTCCCTGATCCAGCGGGAACTTCTCTCCCGGCTTATTGTAAAAGCATTCCGTGACATCACCGGTGTCCATAACAAAACGTCCCTGGAAAAACTGGTCCAAGAGATCAGCAGCCGTATCCGCAATACCTACCATGTTAATTTTTTCCGTACAAACTCTGGTATCTGTTTTATCCCGGACACAGAAACTTCCCCGGAAACCGTACTTTCCTGTGCCAATGTGGCAAGACGTCTTTCCAAAAAAATGATCCCGCCCTGCTGCATCTATTCCAAAGAGATCGACCGTCAGGAAAAAATGCAGGCAGAGATCCTGCACTCCTTCCATCAGGCCCTGAAAAATGAAGAATTCCAGATTTATTTTCAGCCCAAAATATCTCCTGCAAACGAAAAAATTTCCAGTGCGGAGGTCCTTGTCCGATGGCTCCGCAATGGAAAAATGCTCTGGTCCCCGGCTGTGTATATACCCCTCTTTGAGCAGAACGGTTTTGTCATCAGCCTGGATTATTATGTTTATGAAAAAACCTTCCGGTGGCTTCAGAAGTTTTCCGATCAGCTCCCAAAAGATTTTCGGCTTTCCCTGAACGTTTCCCCGCTGCATTTTGAAGACCCGGAAACGTTTGTCCAGAAGATCTGTGAGCTGATCCAAACCTATCAGGTGGACACTTCCCGCCTCACTTTTGAGATTACCGAATCTACTTATGTAAACAATACAGAAGCTGTAAACCGCGTGATCCGCGGTCTGAAACAGCATAATATCCAGATTTCCATGGACGATTTCGGCTCCGGATACTCTTCCCTGAATGCATTAAAAGATCTGCTGTTCAATGAAGTCAAAATTGACCGGAATTTTCTGGGAGATGACCTCACAGAAAACGCAAAGATCGTTCTTCAGGAGGTCTTCCATATGCTGAAACGTATGGGAAAATCCATTGTATGTGAAGGCGTGGAAACCGAAGAGATCGCAGAATTTCTGAAAGAAGAAGGCTGTGATGAGATACAGGGCTTTCTGTATTACCGCCCGATGTGCGAAGAAGATTTTGAAAAGCTGCTCCAGACACCTGCAGCATGATGCAGATACAAAAAAACCTCACGGAACTGTACAGCATTTTTTAACTGCTGACTGTTTCGTGAGGTTTTTATTTTCTGTGCATTTTATGACCAGTTATTTTTCCTGTACGTTGATGATCACTTTCATGGTCGTCTCACGGTTTTCATCAATATGCTGATAAGCCTTGAGATAATCTTTGAACTTGAATGTCTTTGAGATCAGTGGTCTTAAATGTACTTTTCCTGCATTTACAAGGTTAATGGCGTCTACGTAATCATCATGGCGATACATCATGGTGCTCTTGATATCCAGCTCATGATCATTAGCAACAGCCAGGTCAACGGTTGCCATATCTGCAAATACGGCTACCAGTACGATCACACTGCCTTTTCTCGCATACTGGATGGCCTGTCCCATAGTAATGTTATTTCCGGCACAGTCATAGATCACATCTGCCTTATCCGGACCAAACGCTTCCACCAGAGCCTCTCCGAAGTTTTTCTCTTTTGTGTTTACACAGACATCAATGCCACACTCTTTTGCTTTTGCAAGACGGAGATCGCTGACATCGGTGATCATAACTTTGGCAGCGCCCATTCCTTTTGCAGTCTGCGCAACAAGGTTTCCGATAGGGCCTGCACCGATGACGGTAATGTTCATACCCTTTACATCACCCATCTGCTTTACTGCATGGACTGCAACTGCCAAAGGCTCGATCATGGCGCCTTCCTCATAGGACATCTCTTCCGGGATCGGAGTAACCTTGGAAGCATCCACCGCAAAATATTCGGAAGCAGTTCCTGTTGTCTGGAAACCCATAACTTTCAGTTCCTCACAGAGGTTATACTTTCCATGGCGGCATGGATAGCAGTGTCCGCAGTACACCTGTGGTTCGATAGTTACTTTCTGTCCTACCTTAAATCCTGTCACATTCTTTCCAAGTTCCGTGATCTCGCCGGAAACCTCATGTCCCTGTGTCACTGGGTATTTGGTAAACGGATGCTTGCCGTGATATACATGAATGTCCGATCCACAGATACCAATGTTCATGATCTTAACAAGAACCTGGTCATCTTTTACCTCCGGAACCGGTACCTCTCTGAAAATAATCTCTCCTGGATTTGTCATTACCTGCTGAATCATGCCGATTTCCTCCTGATCCTTTTCTTTTTATCATCATTCCTTTTTGATGATTTGTCAATGACATTTCCCGGAAATTTTTACTACATTTTTGCTTTATTCAGCCTGATATCCCACGGAAAAAAAATCAATACCACCGTGTCATCGGCAGATCATTATTGATATCTTTTGTCATAAGGATCTGATGAAGATCAATGATTCCGTTGTGGAAAGTTGCCGCACACGCGGACAGATAAAGATCCCACATACGCAGGAATTTCTCGTCGAACATGGTCTTCTCTGTCTCCAGATTGTCGCGGAAATTCTTTTCCCAGTGGAGTAAGGTCTTGTTGTAATGCAGACGAAGATTCTCGATATCCAGAGTATGGAAATTATCTTCTGCCATATGGTTCAGGATTTCTCTTAAACTCGGAACGGTTCCGCCCGGGAAAATATATTTCTTAACCCACGGATCTCCCGGATGCTCTTTCAGGGCACTGATGAAGTGAAGCAGGAACAGTCCGCCCGGTTTCAGAACTTTCTCCACGCAGTCAAGGAACAACTGATAGTTGTCACGTCCAACATGCTCCAGCATACCGACGCTGACAACACGGTCAAACTGATACTCTTTCTTTGGCAGGTCACGGTAATCCATCAGTTCAACGGTAAGATAATCTTCCAGTCCCTGGTCTTTGATACGTCTCTGGAATTCTGCATACTGCTCATGGCTTAAGGTGATACCGGTGCCGTGGATCTTGTATTTCCTGGCTGCCTCGATCAGCAGGAATCCCCATCCGCAGCCGATATCCAGAAGGCTCATACCTTCTTTCAGATGTAATTTTTTGAGAATATAATCAACTTTATTTACCTGTGCCTGATACAGGGTATCATCTTCATGGATGAAGTATCCACAGGAATAACTCATTGTTTCGTCCAGCCATAATTTATAAAAATCATTGCCGATATCGTAATGACTGGTTACCTCTTTTTCCTGGTTCTTCTTGGATGTGGAGCTGAACATGATCTTTTTCAGAGCAGATTCATTGGTAGAAAATTTACCCATCTGTCCCAGAAAATGATCCAGCGCTTCGTAAAGATTTCCCTCGATATCCAGATCCCCGCGCATATACGCCTCGCCCAGGGCAAGAGATGTGCTTTTCATCAGATCCGCAAGAGGAATCACTTTCTTAAAATTCACCGTAAATGTAGGTTCGCCCTCTCCGATATGATATTCGGAATTCTTGAACTTTACCAGAAATGGATAATCTGTAAAACGTTCAAGGAACTGTACCATTGCTTTCTCTTCAGTCTTTTCCTGTAATGTCTCAAACATAATAGTCTACCTCCTTTAACACTGCATATGATACACCCGGAGGAAGGCCTTATGTCAAGGTGCGATTTTCACAAAATATACCCCCAAAAGCGGTCTGATTTCAGACCGCTTAAAACTTTTACTCTATCATTCCTTTTTCTTTCAGAAATTCTATCGCTGTTTCTTTCGGGGTTTTTCCCTCTACATCTACCTGATAGTTCATATCCATCATCTCTTCTGTAGTGATGGCTCCTTCCATCCTATCCATAACTTCCTGAAGCTGCGGATATTTTTTCAGGGTTTCATTCCTGGTAATGGACACAGCCTGATACGGCGGGAAAAACTCGATATCATCTTCCAGTTTTACAAGATCCATCTTTTTCAGGATGGCATCTGTCTCAAAAGCGTCAGTCACATCCACTTTTCCGGATGTGAGTGCCTGGTAACGGATATTTCCTTCCAGACCGTTCACTTCTTTAAAAGATACCTGAAATTCTTTTTTCAGCTTGGGCAGAAGATCCTCACGCTGAGTAAAAGCTGTCGTGCAGCCCAGTTTCAGGCTGCCCGCCTGATCCAGAAGTTCCGAAAGCTTTGTCAGATGATACTGCACTGCTGTCTCCGGAGTGACCGCAAACACATAGGTATTGCTGAATCCCAGGGAATCGGATACCTGCATACTGTAGTTTTCTTCCATGCCTGTTTTTACCCTGTCATAGACTTCCTTCGGGTCTGAAGACATCTCTTCTTTCAGAACATTGGAGATCAGCACACCTGTGTAATCCGTAAATGTGTCGATATCTCCCCGCTCCATGGCGGACATGGTGATCATGGTTCCGTTGAGGTTAAATTTCTCTTCAACCTTGATATCTGTCTGGTCCTGGATCAGCTGGCTGTAAATATTTCCCAGGATCAGTGCTTCTGTAAAGTTCTCACTGCCAACTACGATCTTCTCTTCTTTTCTCTGGAACACGCTGTATACAGAAGCGAAACATGGAACGACCAGGATCAGGACAAGAAGACAGACTGCCATAACTGTGCGTCTTTTTCGTTCTGCTTTTGTACGGTTTGTGATCTGATCTACCGGTTTCAGGCCTTCCGGAGTCAGTGCGTTCTCCACTTTTCCGAGAACAAAATCCACTACCAGGGCCAGAAGACAGGCAGGCAGTGCACCAAGAAGTACCAGATCCGCGTCATTGGCATTTAAGCCCAGATTGATCAGCCATCCCAGACCTCCCGCACCTGCAAAAGCCGCAATGGTAACGGTTCCAACAGCTGTTACTGCGGAAATACGAACACCTGCCATAATATAGGGCATTGCGATAGGGATCTGTATTTTGTACAAAATCCTCCATTTCGTCAGGCCGATACTGCTGGCTGACTCAATGGCTGACTGCTGGATGCCGGTGATGCCGATATATGTATTCTTTATAATTGGAAGCAGGGCATAAATGATAACCATGATGATGGCCGGCTTCTGTCCGATTCCCACCACTGGAACCAGAAAAGCCAGAAGGCCGATACTTGGGATGGACTGCATGATATTTGCAATTCCAATCACAATGGACGAAGCCTTTTTGTTCTTTGTTACAAGAATTCCAAGAGGAATGCCGATGCATATGGAGATCAGCACTGCCGCCGAAGTCATCTGGATATGTTCCAGAAGAAGCTGGACCAGCTCTTCTCTTCTCTGCATAAAAACTTCAAGAAAAGTATTCACCTGTCACCCCTCCTGTTCTTTTTTGTAACGTTTGCTGAGTGTTGAAAGAAGGATACTCTTGGTCAGTGCCCCCTTCAGTTCCCTGCGCTCGTTCAGTACCGGAATGATTCCGGATTTATAGTAATCAATCTCATCGATGATCTCCTGAAGAGAACTTTCTTCATAAACAGATACATAATCGGATGAGATCATATCTCCGATACTTGCGGACATCTGCTGCACATCCAGTTTGCTCAAATCCTCAAGCCAGACGATTCCCAGAAATTCCCTGGATTTGCCTTCTGTGATAAAAATACTGTTGATCGTATTCTGGCGCATAACCTGGAGCGCCTGTATCACAGTTCTGTCTTTGGAAAGTGTGTATGGATCTTTACACATAATATCAGATGCATGTATGTATTTCGGATTTCCCCACAGACGGTTCTTTCCTACGAATTTTTCCACATAATCATTGGCCGGATGCCTCAGGATTTCTTCTGTCTTATCGAACTGTATGACAGTTCCGTTCTGTATAAAGCAGATCTTATCTGCACATTTGATAGCCTCATCCATATCATGGGTGACAAATACGATGGTTTTCTGATATTCTTTCTGCAGCTTGACGATCTCGTCCTGCAGTTCTTCTCTTGTAAGCGGGTCCAATGCTGAAAAAGGCTCGTCCATCAGTATCAGGTCGGAATCTGTGGCAAATGCCCTGGCAACTCCCACTCTCTGGCGCTGTCCGCCGGAAAGCTGACATGGATAGCTGTTGCTGTACAGCTTGGGGTCAAGATTTACCATATCCAGAAGTTCATTGATACGTTGTTCCCGTTTTTCCGCTTCCATTCCCTCAAGCCGGGGAACGATCTCAAGATTCTCTTTTACTGTAAAATGTGGAAACAGTCCGCCTTCCTGTACCACATACCCGATTTCTCTTCTTAATTTGATGTCCGGGATCTCACGGATGGATTTTCCGTCAATGACAATATCTCCCCGGTCCATGGGAAGAAGCTTGTTGATCATTTTCAGAAGGGTTGTTTTTCCACATCCGCTGGAACCAATGATGGCAACAAATTCCCCGGAAGAAAATGTCATATTGATATCCCGCAGGATCAGTTTATCTTTATAAGATTTCGAAACATTTGTAAATTCTATCATAGGCTTCACCTTTCCAATTCTACCTCATTATCCAGGTTGTCTCTCGATAGCTTCTTCTGATACATATCCAGAGTGAAGAAGGGCATTGACTGTGAATGCCCCTCTTCCTGTTGCATAATTATTTTACATGTTTTACGATCAGTGCATCGGCAACGCCCACGCCTTCGCCTTCCGGATATACAAACAGTGGATTGATATCCAGCTCTTTCAGAGTATCTTTGTTTGCGCTGGCGTATCTGCTGATTCCTGCGATGGTTTTGCACAATGCCGGAATATCGCATTTTGCATTTCCACGATAGCCGTTAAGGAGTTTGTAGGATTTCAGTGATTTCAGCATATCCAGAGCTTCTGCTTCACACAGTGGTGCCGGATATAAAGCCACATCTTTAAATACCTCTACAAACACACCGCCCATTCCTACCATGATCATAGGACCAAACTGTGGATCGTTGTTTACTCCGATGATCATTTCCACGCCAGGTTTCAGCATAGGAACCATGAGGATTCCGTTGATCTTTGCATCCGGTCTCGCACCGGTTACATTGCTCATGATCTCTTCATAAGCTTTTATCGCTGCTTCTTTTCCACGGATGTTGAGTTTTACACCGCCAACATCACTCTTATGCAGAATGTCTGCGGATTCTACTTTCATAGCCAGCGGGCAGTCGGCACTTTCCGCAAATGCAGCTGCTTCTTCCACTGTTTTTGCAATGACTTCTTTTGGAATATCTACGCCAAAATCTGCAAGTTCCATCTTGCTGTCATGCTCGGACAGTGCGAAGGTTTCCTTGCCAGCCGGTGCTCCGGCAGAAAGTTCCAGAGTTTTTCCTTCGGAAGTATAGGAAATAAAATCAGCCAGATGGCGGATGATCTTAAACGCATATACCGGAGGAGGGAGGATCGGCACTCCGATCTTGAAGAGTTTTTCCTGGTATTCCGGGTTTCTGGTGTTTTCCGCAAACGGTATCATGGCAATCGGTTTGCAGTTCTCACCTTTTTCCCGTACAACTTTTTCAATTCCCTTATACATATAGTGAATCGCAGGGTCTGCCACTTCAAGAAGCAGAGTATAGCCGATCAGTACCATCTCAATATTCGGATCATCCATAACTGTACGCAATGCTCCTGCGTACAGGTCTGCATCGTAGGAAAGGCTGGCCGTCATATCCAGCGGATTGTTCGGAGATGCATAGGATGGAAGCTGTTCTTTCAGTTTTGCAAGAGTTTCCGGCGCAAAATCCGGATATTCGATTCCGTTAAGGCTTCCTACATCCGCACAGATTCCGGTCTCGCCTCCGGAAAGGTTCATGGACGCAAAAACTGCCTTTTTCGGATAATGATTCAATGTTGCAAGCATCAGTGAAGTAGCGATCAGCTCTTCCAGATCATCTACACGGATTGCTCCAAATTTTTTCAGAAC
>CAVEKJ010000012.1:0-8050 GCA_963616205.1 Prevotella sp. | reverse complement strand
GCGTCAAAGGATGCATCGGAACCGGAGAGACTTCCTGTATGGGATGCTGCGATTGCTCCGCCTTTGGCACTTCTGCCTGCTTTGAGGATGACCACCGGTTTCTTTTTCGCAGCTGCTTTTTTCAGGACATCTGCAAATTTTGCCGCGTTTTTTACACCCTCGATATAAACACTGACAACTTTTGTATCTTCATCTTCTACAAGGAAGTCCATATAGTCTTCCATCTGGACGATCTTTCCGTTTCCGGCTGAAATACTGTAGGAAAAACGCATTCCAGGATCATCCATCATGGAAAGGCACAGCTGGCCGCTCTGTGAAACAACGCCAACGCTTCCTTTTCGGTCTCTCTTTGCGGAGATAAAAGCGAAAGCCTGTACATTATCAATATAATTGACAAATCCGGCACAGTTTGGTCCCATGACCGCAATGTCCAGCTCTTTTGCTGCCGCGATCAATTCCGCCTCGTTTTTACGGCCTTCGTCTGTTCCGATCTCGCCATATCCGCTGGCAAAAACAACGGCTCCGCCAACACCTTTGGCTGCTCCTTCTTTCAGAAGCGGGATGACTGTTTTCTGTGAAGTACAGATCACCATCATATCAATGGTATCCGGTATATCGGAAATACTCTTATAGCAGGGAACTCCAAATACACTTTCTCTTTTCGGATGTACGAAGTATACTCTGCTCATATCTTCCACATAGCTGAGAGTATTGCGACATACATCTCCACCAAAACCTTCTTTTTCACTTGCGCCGATAACAGCAACTGATTTTGGTTTTAACAACTTGGTAAGATTCATATATCAGTCACCTCCTGGTCTTATTTACCGGCTACTCCTCTTCGATAGCAGGCTACGTTTTTCTCGTTGTATTTGCCTTTTCCTTTTTTCTCAAAGAAAGAAACGATGGCGGATTCCATATATTCTACGGAGAACAGGTCGCTGTTGGCAGCCAGTGCTCCAAGCATGACAAGGTTTGCACCTTTTGGATTTTTTACCTCTGCGGCAATATCGGTTGCAGGGATTTTAATAACTTTAATATCGTCTCTGTATTTACGGTCTTCCGGAACAATGGAGGAATTTACCAGCAGGAGTCCGCCGGGTTTTAATCTCTCCTCAAATTTATCAATGGCAGGCGTATTCATGGTAAAAAGGATGTCCGGATGTTTGGAGATCGGGCTGGCAATCAGTTTTTCGCTGACCTTCACGGTACAGTTTGCGGTACCGCCACGCATCTCGGAACCATAGGAAGGATAAAACAGTACGTTTTTGTCCTGTTCCATTCCCGCATTTATCAGAAGCATACCGGCAGTGAGGACACCCTGTCCGCCGAATCCCGCGCAAATAATTTCTTTTCCCATAATCTATGCCTCCTCTTTCTTATCCTTGAACTCTCCCAGCGGGAAGTATTTGATCATCTCGTTTTTGATACGTTCCACACTTTTTACCGGAGTCAGATTCAGGTTTGTCGGACATGGAGAAAGAAGTTCCACAAGGCAGAAGCCTTCTCCTTTCATGTGCTTTTCAAAAGCTTTCTTAATATATTTCTTGGACTGCATCATTCCCTTGGCATCTGCCATGGAGCCTCTTGCAAGGTATGCAATGTCAAATCCTGTAAATGCCTGTTCCACGCGGAATGGCATTCCTGCTTTTTTCGGATCTTTTCCTCTCGGAGTGGAGGTTGTGATCTGTCCTGGCAGAGAGGTCGGCGCGCACTGTCCGCCTGTCATGCCGTAAAGGCTGTTGTTGATAACGATAGTTACCACATTGTCATTTCGGATTGCGGTGTGCATGGTCTCAGCCATTCCGATGGAATACGCTGCACCATCACCGATATATGCCATAACCGGATTCTCCGGACGGGCTTTTTTTACGCCGACAGCTGTCGCGATGGGACGTCCATGAGCTGCCATAATGGTATCAAATCTCCAGGAATCAATATTTAAAGAGCCACAGGCAACGTCAACGATTGCCAGGAGTTTTTCACTTAAGCCCATCTCTTCCATAACTTCTGCGATCAGGCGGACAGCCAGTCCATGTCCACAGCCCGGACAGAAACCGCTCTGCGTAAATGTAATTGTTTCAGGAGCTACTAATCTCATGTTATGCTTCCCCCTTTTTTAACATTTCTTTTGCTTTTGCAATGATTCCGTCAGATTCCGGAATTTCGAAGATCGATCCATAATGATCTACCGGATATCTTCCGCCTGTTGCAAGTTTTACATCGTCTACCATCTGTCCGAGGATATTCATCTCTACGGTAAGAAATGCCTTTGCTTCTTTTGCCTGTTCAAAAGCTTTCACAGGGAACGGCCACAGTGTGATCGGACGGATCAGGCCCAGTTTGAAGCCTTCTTCTCTTGCGATCTCCACTGCCTCTCTGCAGACTCTGGAACTGATTCCATATGCTACCAGAACAACTTCTGCATCCTCAACCTGAATACATTCGTATCTCTGTTCTGTCTGTTCCATCTCTGCATATTTATTGGAAAGATATGTCTCATAATCTGGATGTGTATAGTAAACATTCTGGATTTTTCTCTGCTCGTCGCCTTTTTTGCAGCCTTTGATGGTCCAGTCATATTTATTGATATCATGCTCGATAAATTTCGGGATCTCCACTGCCTCGATCATCTGTCCGATCGCAGCGTCAGAAGCGATCAGTACCGGATGACGGTATTTCTCGGCAAGGTCAAATGCTTCTGCCATCATATCCGCATTTTCCTGAACGGATGCCGGTGCAAGGACCAGTGTGTGGTAATCGCCGTGGCCACCGCCTCTGGTAAGCTGCCAGTAGTCTCCCTGACCCTGTGCGATATCGCCAAGACCGGTTCCGATTCTCATTACATCAACGATAACTGCCGGAAGGTCTGCTGCTACAAGGTAGGAAATTCCTTCCTGTTTCAGAGAAAATCCAGGGCCTGATGAAGTTGTCAGTGCACGTGCACCGGCTGCCGCTGCTCCAAGAACCATGTTGATACCTGCAAGCTCGGACTCAGCCTGAATAAAAGTTCCGCCTACATCTTCCATTCTCCAGGATAAATACTCCAGGATCTCTGTCTGCGGAGTGATCGGATATCCACTGTAAAAACGGCATCCTGCTGCCAGTGCAGCTTCGGCCAGTGCTTCATTTCCTTTTAACAATACCTTAGCCATAACTGACCTCCTTCATCTTAATTCGAATACATAATCCGGGCATACACGGTAACACATACCACATGCCACACATTTTGTTTCATCTACCTGAACTGTGTTGTAACCTTTTTCATTTACAAAATCGGATACACTGAGTGCATCCTGTGGACATGCGTTGATACAGTATCCGCAGCCCTTGCATCTCTTTGGATTGATATATAATTTTTCTTTATTTTCTTTTCCCATAATCGAACCCTCTCTATATAGCCTGTTCTCTGTTTTTCTTTCCAAGACGGTAAATAGTGAAAGCCAGTACCGCACCGATAACACCTGTTATCATCAGGAATGTAAAAATATAGTTATATCCTGCCGCTCCATGCTGATCCATCCATTTTCCAAAGATAACGGAATAAATAGAGTCCGGGAGGTAACCGATGATCGAAGCAATTCCTATGGTAGTTCCTGTCATCATTCTCGGGATTCCCGCCTCACTGACTGTGGAAAATACAACACCGTACATCATCATTGCAAACGCACCCGGGATCAGTGTGTAAAGACTTGCTGCCATCGGACTGATATCGGATGGAAGGATCATTACAATACCAAACAGCGCTGCCAGGATCAGAAATGCTGTCATCAGCCATTTACAGGTTGATTTGAATACTTTGTCCGCAAGGATTCCGCCTACCGGTGCAAGCAGAAGCAGAAGATAGTTTCTGATAATGGAGATCAGACCGGAACTTTCCGGGGATACTCCGATCACTTCTGTAAGGAACGGATTGAAATAAGAAGTACTTGTGTAATATCCATAGCCACAGAAAATCGTAAGGGCAACTACCCATACAACCGGCATCTTTAAAAGTTTGCCCAGATCTGAGAGCTGGAACTTCGGTTCTCCGTCATCTGCTGCGGATGCATCTTTTTTATCCTCTTTCATAAGGAAGATAAGAAGGATACCTGCAACTGCCGCAACACTTCCACCGCTTATTACGGCGCGTACAAAACCGGATGACATATCATTGCCAGCTGATTTGTATACATTTAATGCGAGAGTATTGGTCAGGGCACCTGTGATACCATTACATGCATAATACAGTCCGTACATAAATCCCTGCTCTTCTTCTGTTCCGATAATACGGATCGCTTTCATCAGAGAGGACCAGAATACAAATGCAGTACTGAAAGACAATCCCAGCCAGATTATCATGGCTACTGCAAAATTCATGGAAAACGCATAAATATATGCCAGCGCCGTTGTACTGAGAAGTGAAACTACCAGTGCCTTCTTTGGTGATACTTTATCCGCAATGATACCTCCAGGAATATACAGGATCATATTTCCGATGGTATACATGGTCAGCATAAGACCTGACTGTGTATTGGTAATTCCCATGGTTGCGATCTGTGCGTCATAAAATACATATTTTACATATGGTAAAAAGTAGATCGAGCCGCCTGCCAGCCCCAGTGCAATAATGGTAAGATATTTTCTCAATTTCGAATTCATACAAAACCCCCTGACCCTGTCTTCTTTGAAAAAAGGATGCCCCATCACGGGGCATCCCCTTAATCGGTTCTCAACGCTGGTACTTTATCAGTTATTCATCCATTACATATCCGGTGTGTCGGATTTGTCAGGAGTAAACAGTCTTCTTGCTACATCTCTTGTGAACTCGCCTGTCTTTGCGGATTCTTCAAATACAACCTTTGTCTGTTTGCGGATCAGATCTACGGTATCTTTTACGATTGCTGCAGCTGCATCTTCATCGCTCATGTTCTCGATCTTAACAATACGGAAGATAACTGCCTCGTAAATACGGATTCCACCAAGGTTGGAGATGAAGTCTACGGCTACGTCGATGCCTTTCTTGCGAAGGATCTCGTCTGCTTCCGGTGTTGTCGGAATATTGGCTGCCTCTACGATAAGAGATGCTTTGATCTTATCTGCATTGTCTTTATTGATAACATCTTCCAGAGCTGCCGGAATAAGGATATCGCATTCCTGGCTGAGCCATTCGGAGTTCGGAAGTACTTCATAATTGTCTTCAAAAGCTTCTTTATTTAATTCGCCCTTCGGAAGTCTGGTTGCTACCAGTTTCGGGATATCAAGGCCATCTTTGCAGTAAACAAGTCCGTTTACATCAGCGATACCAACAACTTTGTATCCCATCTTATTCAGAGAGTTTACACAGCTGGCACCAACACATCCAAATCCCTGGATAACAACGGATGCGCCTTCTTTTCCGCCTTTAAGCTTCCATGCTTCATCAGCAGCTGCCGCAACACCGTAACCGGTGATCATGTCATACATCTTGAATCCGTCGTATGTAAGCTCTTTCTCTGCTCTGTCATGGTTTACGATACCCTGATGGATATCCGGATCTTCTTTCATAGCCTTTGTCTGCGGAATACCGATTCCCAAATCATCAAGGATACGGAGAACTACAGAATAATCAACGCCAAGGTCACCACCAATGGAAACACCAGCTTTAATATAAGGAGCTGTAGCTGTGAGGAATCTGCGAAGAACATCCTCAGCATCCGGAGCCTTGTAATCATAAGCAATACCAGCTTTACATCCACCGGTTGTCAGAGATTCACAGGCTTTATATTTATATCCCATGGTTGTTGCAAGACGGATAACTTCTTCCTTGGTTACTGTAGGATGCATTCTGGTACCGCCACCACAGTAATGTCCTACAAAGTTATATGCACACATCCATCCTTTCGCATCTGTCTCTGTGTCGTTCCACTCCACTACTACATAAGGTTTGTTTGCCATTTGAAAATCCTCCTTTAGTTTTACGTTCGTTCTTTATTATAGAACACCGTTCTCTGTATGTTTTATTTTTTAACCCGGTCTGAGTACCGGGCTTTGTTTTGGTTGTTCTTTATTGGAGAACTATGTTCTTTATTTCGTGATTTAACTATAGCACTGTTGGTATATTTTTTCAATAACAAACTTTGATTTTTTTATTTTTTGTGCAAATTTCACATATCCTACAGAAGTTTTTGTATCTTTCGCGCACTGGCCTTCAGAATTTCCGCATATTTCTGAATATTCTCCTCATTCATCCGCAAAGACGGAGCACTGATACTTAAAGCGCCCTCCGCTTCCCCTTCATGATTAAGAAGAGCCACACCTACACATTTCACACCGAACATAACTTCCATATCATCCACCGCATATCCACGCTCCCGGACCAGCTGGATCTCCTCATCCAGTTCTCTGCGGTCTGTGATCGTGTACTCCGTAAAAGCCTCCAGCTCCTCTGGGATATGCTTCTCCCACTCTTCCTCTGACATGGAAGCCAGAACCGCTTTACCCACACTTGTGCAGTACATCTTTGAGCACTCACCGGCTACGGACTTCGTCACAAGCCTCTGGTTCTCCGGTGAAACCGCTTCCAGATACAGCATATCCTCACCCTTCGGCACAGCCAGGTAAACCAGCTCCTGCACTTCATTGGCGATCTCACGCATAAACGGCACAGCAACTCTGGTAATATCAAGATTCTCCCGAAACGCACGGCTCAACATCATAACCTCCGGCCCCAGCCGGAATTTCCCTGACTCCGGATCCTGCACCAGATACTCCATCGCAGTGAAAGTAACCAGGATATTATGCACATTACTCTTATACAGACCCAGCTTCTCACTGATCTCCGTTACACCCAGGGGCTGCTTCACAGCAAAACAGTTCAGGATTTCCAATGCCTTCTGCAAGCTCTTAACTTTAATCTCTCCATTGTTCTCCATATATCGATTCCCCATTTCTCTGCCAGACAGCCAATCCCGGACCCACCCAGAATCCGGTTCAGCGCACTCCTGGCCGCTGCAGTTTTTATAATAAAATTATCTCTTAAATCCATAAAACCTGTCAATAGATTTCATAAAAAAAGAGCACAAATATCCATAAACACTCCCAAAAAGGTCCCGAAAACACCTGATATTTTCCGCACATATTCGTTAATCATATATCATTTTTCATAAATTATCTTTGTATTTTACAGCTTTTTTATTGTTTTATATACAATTCAGACTTATAATAAAAGATACAAAAAAGAGCGAAAATCCTATAAAATACAACACTGGAGGGAACCTTATGAACGAAGAACTTTTTAACGAAGCATCGAAATCCAACATCCTGTCGAAGAAACTGGTCGATCAGCTTCAGGAAAGCATGGACTACAGCAGCATCTCCTTCATCAACTGGACCATCGAAGTCCTCAAACTCCTGAAAGCCCGCATCGAACGCGGCGACAAGATCAAAGACGAAACCACCGGCGTAGTCTACGACCTCTACACCTTCCGTAAATTCGTAGAAGAAAACTTCTCCACCTACATCACCGGCCAGGTATTCAACACCTCCATCCGGTCCCAGAAAGTCTACTTCTCACTGGAAGCCTGTCCAGGCGGCTACAACCTCATCATGGCCGACTCCGGCAACGAAAAAACCTACCGCTGGATCTCCAGCCTGAGCAAACGCTTCTCCCTGGTAGAAATGATCGCCACCGGAATCGTCTACATCAAAGACACCCGCACCGACACCTACCAGCCATTCATTTCTGAAAACGGCAAATACTGCAAATATAACAAAGACCTTGGAAAGCTCATAGAACTTTAATATTTATTTAAATCTAACCTTACCCACAAAAACGGGGAATCTGCAAACCACAGATCCCCCGTTTTTCTCAGCCATCCAGCGCAGCGCCGATGGCCCATCCCTCCCGTCAGACATTCGGAAACTCAGCCTTTCCTCCCAGCCGTCCAGCGCAGCGCTGACGGCCCATCCACCTCCCGTCGACCGCCACACTACTAACACGCCCCCGAGATTTAATTCTACCGCACTGAACGCACAGCCAGGGAGAGGCTTCTTTCCAGGCTGACTCTGCAGGAGGGGAGCTGATTCTTGG
>CAVEKJ010000011.1:1552-25243 GCA_963616205.1 Prevotella sp. | reverse complement strand
CGCCAGACAGCACACGCCTTGCCAGCGTCCGTTCATCAAAGAAAAAAAGCCGCCCGGACAAACAATCCAGGCAGCTTTTCCAAAATCCAATGCGCAATTCAATATTCAATTATATCAGGACTTTCAACATCCTTAAGCCAGCTTACCACCAAGCTCGCGGCAAGCAGCCAGGCCCTCATCATCAGGAGTATTATTGCAGATAAGACCCTCATCCTCAACAAGCTCAGCACCAGCATCCTTAGCTCTGCCGCACCAAGTTCTCATCCACTCACCATCGCCCCAGTCATAGGAACCAAACAGAGCAACCTTCTTACCAGAAAGCTTACCCTCAAGATCAGAGAAGAACGGCTCAAACTCGCCATCCTCAAGCTCCTCATCACCCATAGCCGGACAACCAAGAGCCAGAACATCATAAGAAAGCGCTTTATCCACATCAGCATCAGCCACTTCCATAATCTCAACCTCTGCACCAGCAGCCTTAGCACCTTCCTCAACAGCCTGCGCCATAGCCTCTGTGTTACCTGTAGAAGACCAGTAAATAATTCCTACCTTGCTCATCTCAAAAACCTCCTGTTTTTAAACTTTATATTATACGCACATCTGAGATGTACAGAGATGCTTCATACCAACAACCTGCAAAATCGAATACCCCGCACGGATCTGCGCCGCCGTAAACTCCCGGCACCTATCATAACTGTCAAAAACCCTGCGAGCCTGCTCCACGTTATCATAAACCTTCCAGTAACCACACATCTTACAGCCACTGCCTCCGAACTTCCGGAATCCCTTCACATCCTCAATAGGATAACCCAGGAAAAGCCCGATCTCATGCGGAAACTCCGTCTTATGAAAAAATCTCTCCTTCAAATGAGCGATCATCTCATCCAGAGAACCATCTATATTATAACCATCCTGAAGCAAAAGTTTCCTGGCTTCATCCTGCGCAAGATATTCCTGCAGCATATCCGGCCGGTACACCAGAAGAAGATAATGCTTCCTGCATCCACAGATGATCTCCATACGGATACCTTCCCGTTCAAGACCTTCCTTATAATCCGAAATGATCTCCGGCAGCTCCGGCATTTTTTCCTTGGAAAAGGAAACGAGGTTCGCCGGTTTCATTCCCATTAATACAGGGGAACAATGATAACCTATGACAGATTCAAATTTTGCACAAGTCATTTGCATTCTCCTTTACGCTTTAGTTAGATTTCTCTAACTGCTGTAAATATACTACTAAAGTTAGTCTCTGTCAACTTATTTTTAAAAAATTTTCAATAAGAATTTTTAATGATAAGATCCTATCAATAAGGACACAATATTCCTGATAAAAACAGTTCTACGGATACTTTTTCGCTCCTGCTCAAATCAGATTCGATGAATGAAAACCTACGTAATTTACCTGATCATGCAAAACAGATATATTCCAATATATAAGGAAAAAATTTATTATAGAATTTATCTCAAAAACTCTTGACAAAATAAGTCCTGTCATATATGATAATATCAGTAATAATTATTATTACTGATAGGGAGGAAACATTATGGCAGCACTTAAATACAGCCGTCAGCGAGAATCGATCAAGGAATTTCTGAGATCCAGAACAGATCATCCAACGGCAGATACAGTATACGAGAATCTTCGACAGATCTACCCCAACATCAGTCTCGGAACTGTCTACCGTAATCTTTCTCTTCTCAGTGACATCGGCGAGATCCGGAAGCTGACCAATTTCGGAAGCGCGGACCGCTACGATGGACGGGTCGCACCGCACTCACACTTCATGTGTAAGAAGTGCAACCGGGTGATCGATATGCAGTCAGACAACCTCAACGGAGTCCTGGAACAGGCAGCATCTGAATTCATACATGGCAAGGTATTTGAAGTAGATGCAAGCTTCTACGGAATCTGCAAGGAATGCCTCGAAAAAGAGGAAAAACAGTCTTGACAAAAACAAGATCACATGTTACTATAAAACAGTAATAATTACTATTATTAATTTAAAAGAAACAAAAAATCAAAATAAATTTTTATAAGAAAAGGAGATCAAAACTATGGCAAAATGGGTATGTAATGTATGTGGATATGTTTACGAAGGCGAGCAGGCACCGGATGTCTGTCCAGTATGTAAAGCACCAGCTTCCAAGTTTTCCAAACAGGAAGGCGAACTCACATGGGCAGCTGAGCACGTTGTAGGAATCGCTAAAGGCGTCAGCGAGGACATCCTTGCAGACTTAAGAGCAAACTTCGAGGGCGAGTGCTCTGAGGTTGGTATGTATCTTGCAATGGCAAGAGTTGCTCACAGAGAAGGATATCCGGAAGTAGGTCTCTACTATGAGAAAGCAGCTTACGAGGAAGCAGAGCATGCAGCTAAATTCGCAGAGCTCCTTGGCGAAGTTGTAACAGACAGCACAGAGAAGAACCTTCAGATGCGTGTAGACGCTGAGAACGGCGCAACAGCAGGTAAATTCGACCTTGCAAAACGTGCGAAAGCCGCTGACCTCGACGCAATCCACGACACAGTACACGAGATGGCTAAAGACGAAGCAAGACACGGAAAAGCATTCGCTGGACTTCTTAAGAGATATTTCGGTAAATAATTATATAAAAAAATGAATCAAAAAGGAACCGGTCGCCCGGTTCCTTTTTGATTATCGTTACATACTATATCCATCCAGATATACTGCTGATACATAATTTTTGCTGGTATTCTTATACATTATCTGCAGGTAATGTGAACCGTCCAGAGTGACTGTGCTTCCGTTTTTGATCTTTCTCTGTTTTCCGGTTCCGTGTTCACTGTAATATATTGCTGTTATCTTGTAGCCCTTCTTTGCGCCAATACATACTTTCGCTTTTTTTGGATAACCTGCTGTAGTGAAAACCATGGTCTTTTTATCAAAAGATTTCTTGTAATCTTTTTTTCCAAATTTGCATACGCTTAACGGATTTGTATAATTATATACTGTAACTTTGGATGTGAAAGAATATGTTTTTCCATTCTTTCTTTTTACTTTGAAAGATACAGTAGAAGTTCCTGCTTTTTTGGCAGTCATTGTAATAGTATAATCGCCCAGAAACGGCTCTTTCTTTACTGTTACCACACTGGTATTGCTGGATTTCAGTCCTACAACCTGATCAGATCTGACAGAATTTATGATCCCATATCCTACCTGATCGCCTTTCATAAGTGTGATCGTCTTTTGATATTTAAGCGCACCTGCTGCCTGTGTTGTGACCGGTGCTACCACAAGATCTGTTACGATAAATGTAAGTGCCAGAAATAACACCAGGAATCTCTTTACTGTTTTTTTCATTCCCTTTCCCCCTTTTACTTTTATAAGTGTTTCAGACTTATTTGATACCTACTATAGTATAATAGAAATTGCTATAGTCAACAATCTTTTTTCTGAATTTTCTGCACACTATCCTCCCGGACTTTGGCCCGAAGTTCCGTCAGATATTCCGAGAATTTTACCTGTTCATTTCCGTAGGTCATCTGCAGGTCGTACTCCAGCGGGATCCAGGTTTTGATGTCGGATTCGTTGTGCTGGATCAGCGCTTCCAGTTTGTCCAACGCCTTGTAGATTCTGGCTTCCAGAGTCTGCTGCGCTTCCATTTCCTGATACAGTTCCGCCATCTCTTTATTGAACGGTTCCGGCAGAGTCTTCACCCATTCCCCCAGCACATCCGCCTCTTTCTCCGAATCCTTATCCGTCTTTTCAAAAGCAGGGATATCCCCGGTAAAAGCTTCTCCCAGATCGTGGATCAGGCACATTTTCATAACTTTCAGAAGATCCGCTTCCGGAAATTCATCACTGACAAAATACGCCATCAGCGTGATCCTCCAGGAATGCTCTGCAACACTCTCCCGTCTGCCACCGGAAGTATAACAATGGCGCACCGCATCTTTTAAACGCTCTGCAACAGAAAGTACTTCGATCAGTTTTTCAGGTTTCATATCTGTTCACTCTCCTCTGTTATTCAAAAATTTTGCAAGAATAGGCACGCGGATAAAATCATCCGCATTCAGTAAAAAAATCTTTCTCTGGACATTACTATACCATACATTTCTCTGGAACAAAATAAACAGTAGCTCCATTTCACCCTCAAAAAATTTGTCTCAACTAATTTCTTAAAAAACTCTAAACTTTATTGCATTTTTCTCCATAATCGTCATAATGAAATTATAAACAAAAGAAAGAAGGTGATTGCCGATGGATATCACGGTGTCGGATGAGGTCTCACAGGAATATCATGAGCTTGTGAAGAACATCCTCTGTAACAGAGAGTTCCTGAAGCTGAGCCTGTACACCCACCACCAGTGGACCACACGGCTTATGCACAGTATCAATGTTTCCTATCTCTCCTGGTTCATTGCCAGGAAGCTGGGATGTGACGAGAAAGCTGCCGCAAGGGCAGGACTTCTCCATGATTTCTGTCCTTACGATTTCAAGGCAGAGACACCCACCGGTGAGCATCAGGCGTTTTATCACCCGAAGGCTGCCGCCGAAAACAGTGCCACTCACTTTGATGTCACAGACAGAGAACTGGATGCGATCCTCTCACATATGTTCCCCCTGGGACCTCTTCCACGCAACAAAGAAGCCTGGATCATCAGCTTTGCCGATAAAGCCTGCGCCATCGCGGAAGGCTGCCATATCGCCATTGCTCTTGCCAGACGAAACCGGATCGTCATCAATCCGGCGTAACAAAAAAACAGGGCTGTCATTTCTGACAGACCCTGTTTTTTTGTGTAAGTTTTTCTGTAAAGTTTTGTGTAAGTTTTATTTTACTGTAACTTTGCAGGTTACGTTCTTGTTGCTGGATGTCCAGGATTTTACAGAGTCGCCACTTGCCAGGCCTGTTACTCTGACTTTAGATGTGGACTGTTTTACTTTGAGTGTAAATTTGGTTGTGTTCAGTTTCAGGGTTGGTGTCAGTTTGTTTTGCAGGTGCGAATACAGTTGCTTTTGTGGTTGTTTTCCATACATAAGATGATCCAGCACGGAATCATTTGCAGTTACATAATAGGTTCCTGGTTCACTGAAGGACAGTGTCGCTGTTCCGTCTTCACCGGCAGTCTTGCCTTCCATTGCAACAAATCCGCCATCTTTCCAGATTCTGATCTGGACACCGGATAATCCTTAAAATCCCCCGTCAGCGTGAACTCTGCCTCCCGAAGACTTCTTTTTATTTCCGGATACCATCAGGACGAGCAGCAGGATGAGCAGTATCGGAAGCGCCACAACCGGAGCTACGATAAGCGGCTCGATCCGGATAGCATCCGAAGTAACGCGGATGCTTTCGTCCTGCGACTGATTTTCGATTCTGTGTCCTCGCACCAGCAGCCGGTGGGTATTGAGCCCATAAGGTGTACATGTAACAAGGGTGCAGAAATCCTTCCCTTCCTCTATCTGAAGTGCATCCGTGTCATCCGGCTCGACGATCCGTATCTGATCCACCTGATAGGTCAGCACCTCATCCAGCACCCTCAGGACGAAGGTATCTCCCTCGGCAAGCCGATCGAGATTGGTAAACAGCTTCGCACTGGGCAATCCTCTGTGGCCGGAAAGGACACAGTGAGTGCTTTCACCTCCCACGGGCAGGCTCGACCATTCCAGATGTCCCACTCCGATCTGGAGTACAGAATCCTCTATGCCGTGATAGATAGGCAGGGAAAGATTGATGTTTGGGATCTCGATGTAGCCCATGATCCCCACCCCTCCAACATCAAGCAGAGATTCATACTGTTCCTTCTGCTCAGCCGTCAGACTGAAATCATCTTCCCTGCTCAGAAGTGACTGATTATAAGCTTTTGCCGCCGCCAGAATCTCATCATACTGCGCTTCGGTCAGGCTGTTTACCTCTTCGCTGTAATCTGCCACCGCTTTTGAGGCATGTATGGAGTTCCAGTAATCACTGACTGTCGGATACAGAAGCAAGGACAAGCCTGCAAGGAAAGCCAGAGTAAGTAAAATTGTAGATAATTTGTTTTTCATCTGCAGATTTCTCCTTGCTGCTGTACAGGGGCGGGGTATGGATCGCCCCGCCCCCACAGCAGACTGTCAGAACTTGTAAATCAACTCAGGAACTATTTCTCAGTTCTGCTCATACGTTTTTTTGTAACGAGTGCAACACCCGCGATAACAACCAGCAGGCTGCCGAGTACATAGAAGATTGTTGTACCCATGCCACCGGTGGAAGGCAGTTCAGAGCCGGCGTTGTTCTCTACTTTGAAAGAGAACAGGTTGTCTTCGCCGGCAGTCAGCTTGCTCTCCTCTCCGTCGCCAACCTTTTCTTTGACTATCCAGTTTACTGCAGTCAGGTCAGCATTATCAGTGATGATAATAGTAATCGCGTCTTTCAGCAGATTGTAGCCAGCCGGAGCAGCTATCTCGGTGATTGTGTAAGTACCGGCGTTCAGGCCTTCGAAGGTCAGGATACCTTCTTTATTGGTGTAGCCTACTGTGTTAATCTCAGTAGCGACTGTTTCTTTGTCAACAACTGTGACCTTTTCATACTGCTGAGTGGTGGAGTCGTATTTGTTGGCGTTGTAACCGTCAGAACCCTTATCTATAACAGCAGGTTCTGTAGTGTAGGTACCGTCTTTCAGCATATAGTAGTCACCGGTCTCGGAAGCTTTGTACATTACTTTGTTTGTCAGAACAACCTTCTTAGCTGTACCGCTGATGGAGAACTTTGCGCCTGCAAGCTTCTTGGTATTGTCTGTGCCATCAACCTTGTTAATCTTGATTCCGGTTACATAGGTCTTAACTTCGGATTTAGGAGTTGTGCCGGTAGCATCTCCTTGGTTTGGTTTGTCAAGGTTTTCAGGAGTGCCTGTGCCCTGCACATTCGGATTGTTGGAATAGGTCAGGGTAACTGTGTTAGGGTTACCATCAGTAGTGGAGAGGCTTGCATTTTCGTTCAGGGTTGCGCTGTAGGTAACGGTGATATCAGTGCCAGCCTTTTCTTTGTACTGAATGAAATTTTTGAACACGATGGTAATGGTTTTTTTACCTGTTGTGGCATCTGTGGAGGACTCAACCGTGTAGTCGCCGTCTTTAGTTGTCTCGTTATATTTTGTCAATTTTTTTTCACCGATTTTAACGGTCATGGTATCGTCGCCGTTGTAGGTCAGCCCCTCAGACAGAGTATCGTTTATAACGAAGAAATACTTCTCATAGCCCTTCATGTTCGGAACTTTGGAGGAGATTTCATAATTCACAGTATCGCCGATGGAAGCGGTGTTTGCATCAACCTTGTTATTGTCTGCCTCAACGATCTTTTTCTCGATGGAAGGTGCTTCAGCCTTGACATTCACTTCTGCAGTAGGGTTAGTAGTAGTCAGTGAACAGGCTGCGACAACTGTCTGATTATTGGCAGCGGTAGCGGAACCTGCAACCAGATAATAACCTGCGGAAGGTACGGAAATGGTAGCCTGTGTAGCATTCGTCTCTGCCTTCACAGTACCTGCCGCTTTGATATTTTGCTCTGTAGCATACTTCAGAGCAGCCTCAGCAAAGGTATCCAGAGCCTCGGAATCCTTTTCCAGTGTTGTAAGATATTCGATCAGAGTTTCACCACTGACTGTTTTGGTAGTCTCTTCACCGTTATCGTTTGTAGCGCTGTAGCTATACGTGAAGTTGACGAAATTATCGTTCACCGTATAGGCGTAGTTGCCGGAATCTTTCTCCACATCGGAGTAGGTCACATCAAAGAGCTTATACGCACTATAGGTGTTTCCTGCCATGGAGATGGATGGATTGGAGTTCTTCACGGTAATGCTGTAGCTTTCCGCTGCAAATGCGGTGGTGCCCAGTGCCAGCGTCAGCAGCAATGCCAGCAGCAGAGCAAGTTGTGTTTTTAACGTTTTTTTCAATACTTTCATAACTGACTCTCCTTCTCTTTTCTATAGCTTGGTTGTAACTATTCAGCAGTCTGCTATTCCGCGAGGTACTGAACAGTTACATTTGGTTGATATATAGCAGATATGCCGCGGCGCAAAAGATTCGCCGTGGGATGGAGGCTATTTCACAAACCTCCTTTCCCTTTTACGCCTCAGGACATATCCTGACAACAGGCTTCCCACCAGAAGCAGCGTTCCGCCGATTGTATACGGTAATGTACCGGCTCCGCCGGTTTCGGGGAGTACATAACCCGGTGTGTTCTTTACAGTAATATTATAGATATTCTGCACCGCACCGCTGCGGGTCAGAATCTGCCCCGGATTCTTTGGCAGCTTGTAGCCATCCGGAGCCTTTACTTCCAGCAGGTAATATTTTTCCTGACCGAGTTTCTCCCAGGAGGAGATAGCTCCGCTTTCTTTTGTTGTCTGCACACTGCACAGATGCCATGTCGTATCCCCTTCGGTGATTTCATCCTGGATGCCCAGATTGGAATATTCATCAGGGATTGTGTACTTATCTTTCTCATCAGGTTTATCAGGACTGTACAGGGCAAATACTGCGCCGGGGAGCTTTTTCAGTTTTGCAGTATCGCTGTCCACCTTGACAAGATTGATCTTCCACTGCCAGAGCATATTGCGGCAGACGAGGTTTGTATCACTTTCTGCATGATAGGTAAATGTAATGTTTTTATTTGCACCGACAAATCCGGAGAGATGGTATTGCTCTGTTGTCGCCGTCAGTTCCACCGCCGTGTACCTCTGTCCTTCCTTCCACTGGAAATCGTCGCTGTCCCCGGGCTTAAGCGTTACCGCCTCGCTTTCCGAGGCTCTGGCTCCTACCATAAGAGTTTGTTTCATGTATTTGCGGTTGGCTCCATCCAGCGCCGTCTCAAGTGCTTTTTCTGTATCATATCCGCTCAGAGCCTCGCCTTCATAGATCAGGAAGGTAAATTTTGCGTCTTTGTCCGCTTTGACCGGCTGATTCCGGTCGTCCACCAGCTGCTTTTTCAGTGTCGGTACGGAAGGAATCTTCACGCCGACAGTCAGCGGCATGGCCTCCAGCTCTGCATGTGTGCCAACCAGACCGTAGTGATAACCGAAGCTGTTCCATGCGACCTTTCCGGGCTCGGCATTTTTTCCGGCAACAGCACTGAAGCTGGCCGAGACAGTCGCCTTCGCCGGAATCTGAGTGCCACCCTTATCCGTAATGACAATACGCAGGGACCGCGCATCAGCAGAAGAAGCGATCCACTTTTCGGTGTCTTCACCCTTCCAGTCATTACTCTGCTGACCGCCGAAGTCTGTTGAAGTGCTGTATTCTACTTTATAATATTTTTCACCAAGTTCAGAGGAGTTTCCGTTCTCATCTGTGACTACGACTTTGACATTGGGATCTTCAGCAAAGTTTACATCAAACTCGCTGTTTCGTTCCGCCGTGCTGTCAAATGGACTGTGGTCACCCGTCTCCGGCAGATTATCGATCAGAACCAGCTTTGTCATGGCTTTCTCGGTATCGTTGTTGACGGTAAGCGTATATCGGAACCCGCTGTCTGCCGACGGAAGCAGGATCCAGTTCTTCTCTACATTTGTGGAGACTGCCGTATTTTTCGTGTTGTCCGTTTCAGTCACACTCTTCTCGGAGCTTGTCGCATATCCGAAGGTAACTGTCACAGGAGCTGAGTTGCGCACGCTCACAGCATTTCCGCTGCTGTCCCGGACAATGCTGCCCTGACCGGCTTTGGTAAATTTCTGCTGGTTCGGTGTGACTGTCGCCTGATTGATATAAACGGAATTTGTATAGTCGGTTGTCGGGTTCACAGAGGAGAAGGTAATGTCCATGTATCCGCCTTCAGGAATGGACCGGTTCAGTGTCTGAATATGCAGGGTCAGGCTCTCATTCCCACTGGTCTCATCCCGTTTCATGGCAACGGACACTTCATCATTATTCTTACCAAGCCAGGTTTCTGTTCCGCCCATCTGCAGGCTGAGTGCCTTGCCTCCGTACCACTTATCTGTGATCGATACGTTCGTATCCTGACTCGTTCGCTCCCCCTTGAAACTGAAGAAGCATCCGTCAGACAGGCTTCGTCCCTGTGAATCATAAATCGTGTATTTCACATCGCCGGTGAATACATAAGGCTTCGGCATCACATCCGTCACAGTATAATCCGTCATGGAGACGGTTCCCGTATTCTGCACCCGGATGCGCCAGTTGACTGTGTCACCAGGACCGACAGCGTTCTCATAATCATATTTCTTACCGCTCGTTTTCTCGATGTAGGATTCCGTGTACTTCGTGATACCTGGAACAATGTTGCCGCGCTCCAGGCTCACACTGGACACGAACCAGTTTGTTTCCTCACCGGTAAAGCCATACTGCTGCTGCACCGTATCGGAGGTCAGAATTTCTCTGTCGCCGTCATTAAAGTCTCCGAAACGTCCGCTGGTCACGGCATTGACTGCCACTTCGCCCTGACCCGGCTGTGTCACACCGGTAGACAGGTGATCGGTATATGGCATGGCAACGGTATTGACAGCGACATCCTTCGTTTTCTCTACCGTTCCGACATCTGCGGCATAGGCAAACACCAGTCCCTCGTTCCGGTCAAGATAATACTGCTGCTGTTTTTCGTCATATTTCAGAGCGTATTCGCCGGAGCCGTCTGAGATCTTGAAGGTGATTCCCGTTTTATCTTCAGAAGGCACCGCCGTCACGACAGCACTTCGGTATTTCACATCCTCTCCGTCTGCAATATCACTGAGCTTGATGAGCTTGCTGGATGTCCCGCCCACTGTTGTAGTGGTATCATTGGTTTGGATTTTCCATCCATCTTTTTCCGAGGCCTGACTGATTTCAGGCAGCATCCTCAGATAGGTGAATCCGGTGGGGAGTTTGTCCTGCAGGTCATTAAGATACAGGCGCTTGTTTCCATCGTTGTACAGTGCCACATAATAGAACACTGCACGCTTGTTTCCATCGTTGTTCGCATAAGACTGACGGTCACTTCCGGTTGCGTAGAAGTTGTTGTAGTCGTCGTATATCGTTTGCGCGAGTACACCCTTCTGGAGCAGTGCTGAGCCGCTTTCCCTAAGCTCATGCTCTACGCTGTCCGTGAAACGGTAAACATACAGGGTATTATCCAGCATCTTGCCCGCGTTCGCCGCAACATATTGCGACCATGTATCGCCGGTGTCTTCCGTATCTTTCGGGAAGGTCAGCGTGACATAAATGTACAAGGTACCCCTGCCCTTAAAGCTGATCGTTGTGTCTTCCGGCCACGTTATACACTGTCGTTCACCGCTCAGTACGATCTTGGTATCTTTTGGAGCGACAAGTTCCCAGTTATTAATTTTTGTTACTTCTACATTCTCCGTTTTAACAGTTTCAAGTGAAATATTGGTGCCTTGCTCCCACGTAAACACATCGTAGGTCTCCGGCAGCATATCTATGAGATCTCTGCCGTTAATGGTGTAGGTCGTATCGGCATCACTTTCCAGCGTAAGGCGATAGGTCACCTTATCGCCGGGGGCGATCATGGAATAATCGTCCTTATCTAGCACATCCTGTGCCGGTTCACTGCCCTTTGTCTCCACGATACTCTTGTCATATTTGATCAGTGTTCCGTTACCCCATGTAACCGTTGCGTAGATCCGGTCACCCGTCCGGTCGTTCATCCAGACAATATTGCCCAGGGAATAGCTGACACCGGTGATGCTCAGATCCTCCACTGCCTGATAACGGACACTCTTTCTGTAATGTCCGCCGTTCAGATGTGCAAAGTACCACTTGATCTGCGTGTGGATACCTGTATAACTGTTTCCGGTTACTTCTTCCTTCTTTTCCGTTTCCGTTTTTGTCACGGTGACAGTGGCTGCAGTCAGCCAGTTCTCTTCATCGTCCTCGCCGACCACGATATCTTTATATGTACCCTCCGTCAGGATATAGTAGGTAACTTCATTGTATTCCTTTGTTTGAAGCCCCATTTTTGCAAGTCCGGGGTTCTTATCTGCTCGTACCAGCAGATACTGGCTTCCGTAGAGATCGTCCACCATCGGCAGGTTGTCGTATTTGCCGCTTCCATAGTGAGTGAAATCCAGCTGATAGTTCAGTACCGCGCCGTCCGATGCCGTATAACCGTCCAGTTTATTGTTCTTCTCGTCATAGACACTCTTGCTGATAACGGCCTCCCGGTGGATACTCGCATCTGCGCGGGCGCTCTTCAGCTTATTTTCCTTCCCGCCTTTCACGCTAATCAGATTCGCCCAGTTAGTGATATTGACTGCCTTATTGTCATATCCGCCCGGCCAGTCATTCCACAGCATACCGAAGGTATCCTTCGCGGTGGCATAAACCTCGAATTTGTATGTCGTGTTCGCAGGAATAGCCTTATCCATTTTCCACTCGCAGATGTAGGTAGCATCTCTGGAGACTGCATAACCTGCTCTTTGAAGTGCCTCTCTGACAGAATCAGCGGTGTAAGGAGTGTTGTCTCCCTTCACGGAAACAGTATAGTTATCCCCGGACTTCGTAATGGTAAGTGTCTGTCCGGATGTACCGATATCACTGTTACCGGAGGTGCGGTAAGAGGTGGATACACCGTCAGTCGCGCTGACCGGCTCCCATGCTGCAAGAGTCGCCCCCGAGATGGTAATGGTCAGATCGTTGCCATAGGTATCTTTAAACATCTTCTCAATATTTTCAGGAGAGATATAGCTCCATTGGCTTATAGTATCCCGGACAAGGCAGCTGTCCGCATCACCTGTCCATTCCGTCAGGCCGTTGTTTTTTAGCGTTACCGTGTAGGTAATATCCTCGCCAAAGTAGTAGCCGCCTTCCGCGCTCTTGGAGAGCGTCAGCGTACCCTTTTTCGGTATGAGCTGTCTGTCCACGCTGGAAATCAGCGTATCGTCCGCACTGTATGTATAGTGAACCGTTGCATTTGCCGTATTGGTCAGCGTTGCACCATTTTCGCCTAATTTTTCTACATCGGCCTCAAGTGCCTCCGGATAAACGGTGATGGTGCCGCTGGTAGAACCAAGCTCCGTTTTCCGGGAGGTATTGGTGGATTTCCAGCGGAATATAAGGTTCTGCTTATCCTCACTCAGAAGCACCCCGCGTCCGGACCAGTTGGCTCCGTTGTCTCCGGCAATCGTGGCGATCTTGGTGTCCCCGGCATAAATATTATTCCCTCTGGCGCAAATAGTGCCTTCATTAATTGCCTCCAGAACCGTCTTCGACCAGGAAAGTCCCTCCGGGAGCGTGAGCTGGTCAGTGAGATCCACGGACTTTGCAATATCCTTGCCGTAGGCTGAGGTTGTATCCGTAGCCCTGTTCAGGCTGACCGTCCAGACAAGGCTGCTCTCGGGTCTGGCCTTTCCGTCTTCTGCAATGATGATATTGGTATTTGCTGTACCCTTTACGGCCTTGGTAAGCTGATATGGATCTCTCTCTGTTTTCCAGAAAGCATCAATCTTCTTCTCGCCGTCCGGTGCATCAGCGCTTGTCTTGTCTTTTGCTTCATCATCTGTCAGCACCTCGCCCCAGATGGTAAGGCCTCCGCCTGCGCTGCCGGGAGAAGGATATACAGCAGTAATCGGGAAGCTCATTGTATTTCCGATTCCCGGAACAAACTGCAGATATATGGTATTCGGATCATCCGTTGCACAACATATCACACTGCTATTATTAAATGTATAGGTTTCTCCGGGACTGAAGCCCAGCGCACAGTCTTCCCCGCTCTTTCGGAGATACACACGATAGACATATTCGGTGTTTCCCTGCGTGTTACCCGCAGCCGCCGTGATCGTCATGGTATCACCGGTCAGGAGTGTGTAACCACCGCCTCCGTTTTCGTTTTCCTTCCATTTAAGCGTTTCACCCTTGGAGCTGAGCTTAATCTCAAGATACGATCTATCTTCCTTCACTATGGTAAGGTCCTTAGCTCCATTCATGTCTTTCTCGCTCATTCCGCTTCCGGAAGAGCCTTCCAGTCCGGTGTTGTCAAGGATGCCATAGCCCTTCACCGCCTGGGTGAAGATGTCAGAAGCCTCGTCCACTGTCTCTTTTCCGTTCACACTGGTAAGACTCGGACAGTTGGCAAGTCCGTATGCACCGATTTCCGTGATGGCTTCCGGACTCTTAAATGTAATGGCTGTTAGCTTCTCCGCAAGACAGAGCGCATTGGAGCCAACGGAAGTAACGTTGCAGGTCACGCCGTTCTCAGGAGTAATTGACTCAGGGATGGTCACTTCTGTAACAGTCCCCGGAACATAGACGAGCTTCGCCGTACCCGCAGAAGCATCGTAGGAATATACCACTCCCTGGCTGTCCACATATACCGTGCCGCTGAGACCGGTGAGCGGTGCCGGTGCATTCGCAAACGCACCATCGGCAATTGTGATCTGGTTATTTGCTTCAAAGACAAAGGATGTCGCATGGTTCACAAAGTAAGAGAAGCCTTCGGCAAGGGTATCCACCTCATCGCCGATTGTCAGTGCAAAGGAAGCGTCCGGACCGCAGGGGGTTGTCGCTGCCGCATCAAAGGTCGCGCTCTTTGCGTTGTAACGCAGGTTCTTCAGCCCCAGCATGGAACCGTCAGTCAGGTTCGCCTCGAAACGTGTCACACCGTTGGGGATCTCGAATTCCGTCACATTCGGCCAGTTTCCTTTTACCAGTCCGCCCAGAACCAGCGGGCGGTTTGTCGGCAGATGGTAATTCACCAGATCATCCGAGTTGCTGCCGCCATACTGATAATAACGGATTGTCAACGAAGGCTCAGAGCCATTTCCATCCACAAAAACAATTTCCTTATATCGGCCATTTATGCTATCCCATGCATCCTTTACCGATGTCGGAATGATCAGTTTATCACAGTTGTCGCTATACATACAATGGTAGGTCAGAAATGTCACACCACCAGGAATGCGGAACTCTTTCAGATATCTGCCCGTTTCAAAACTAACCATTATCGTCCCGTCTTTGGTGTACAGAGCATTCCCCGCTTCATCTGTCTTATAATTTTTATTGCCATCTGCAACATCATACTTGCTTACGCAAGACAACCCTGCGCCATACGAATTGTCTCCGATTTTCTCAACAGAGGCCGGAATATGTATCGTACCGGTACCCCACATAAACGCATCCCTGCCTATTTCTTTTACTCCCTCTCCCAGAGTAACATTCTTCACTGTGGTACGTGAAAAAGCAGACGCTCCAATCGTTTTTACATTTCCTGGAATCTCCAGATCATAAGTATCGAGATACGTGCATCTACTGAACGCACTATTACCTATTTCTTTAATGGTGCTTGCGAACGTTATATGCCGAATGTTAGTGCTGGTAAATGAGTTCTCACCAATCTTTGTCACTCCCTCTTCAAAGATCAGATCTTTCAGAACGATACCATAGTGCCATCTGCATAACTCCCAGGGCACACTTTTATTACTATAATCCGGCATTTCGCCCTTTCCTGAGATGGTCATTGTATACTCGCCGGAACTGTCCTGTGTGACCTTCCAGGTCATCTCGTTTCCTTCGACGCTCTGGAACGTACCGCCGGCCACCATATCGTCCTGCAGTACCTCTGCAGTCGTAATGTCATCTTCAGAAACTGTCTCGTCTGTCGTTTTATCTTCTTCCCCATCGGAAGTTGTTTCGTCTGCGGTCTTATCTTCTTCTCCATCAGAAACTGTCTCGTCTGCGGTCTTATCTTCTTCCCCATCAGAAACTGTCTCGTCTGCAGTCTTATCTTCTTCTCCATCAGAAACTGTCTCGTCTGCCTGCGCATCCGGGTTCTCCGGCAGCACGCAGTAACCGAGAATGGTGCCATCGCCTGTCGAACAGCTGCGCTGTACGACTGCGTCAGTGATGTCGCCCTCAACGATGCTGAGTGTTGCGCCGTCTTCTGAAATTTCGGTCACAATGCCGGCGTGATCAGCAGCCCCGTCACCGTCTGTGTCAAAGAATACAGGGAAGCCCGGCTCCAGAATGCACTCTGCCGCGCTCTTATAGAGTCCGGCATTCTGCAGCTGATTTATCCAGTCAGCACAATCGGAAGCGTAAGGAACTGATGTATTCGGTACACCCGCGTAGTTCAGGCAGAAGGATACGAACATGGCACTCCAGTCATCATAGGGTGATCCGTACCACTCACCGTAACGTGTATAGCCCTTCATGGTCGTTCCGTCCTCAAGAACGGTATAGTTCGCAGTGCTCTCAGTATAGCCGAGCTGACTCTTCGCCACTGCCACTACGTTCTCCGCCCAGTTGTCACCAAGGTTCTGCGGAATCGTGTTTTCCCAGACTCCGGAGTTCTCCACATCTGCCTCCGGATTGGAGTAGCAGGCAAGAGTGTGCGTATGCTCCTCAAGCTGACAGACAAGTTTTTTCTCATAACAGGCATCCGTGTGGACATGATCTTCCGTTCCATCCGGGGTTTCATCCAGGGTTTCATCCGGGGTTTCATCCGGGGTTTCATCTGAAGCACCATCCAGGTTTTCATCCGGAGTTTCACTCGGAGTTTCATTCGAAGTTCCATCTGAAATTCCATCTGAAATTCCATCTGAAATCTCCTCTGAAGTCCCATCCGAGAATTCTGACTCTGTCTGATCGCCGGTCTGAACAGATTCCTCCGCATCGGTTCCTTCCGATCCGCAGATCAGAACGCGCTCATAGCATTCCTCACTGTGCGTGTGCTCTTCTTTTCCGCAATATGTATCACCCGTTGCAGTGATCGCTGGAAGGATCAGTGCATAGGTGGTACAGAACACCACTATGCAGGCCATGGCGGTCACAACGCGCCGCCAGTGTTTCTGATGCAGATGCTCCTCCATGTAATCATGTACTCTTTGTGGCAAGTTCTTTTCCATAACACCCCTCCTATGCTACTGCACCGGACCGAACTGACTCAGCGGCCAGATGCGAAAAATAACCTTTCCAACAATCTGCTCGTCTGAAACGCAGCCCACTGCCGTATTTCTGGAATCTACAGATACGTCTCTGTTGTCGCCCATCAGAAAGTACCTCTTGTCCGGCACCTGATAGGGTAGCTCAATATTTGTATCGCCGTATGCCTTTTCTGCAATATATGGTTCGTCCAGAACGGTTCCGTTCACCGAGACATTTCCTTCCTGGTCGATATCCACCCAGTCTGCAGGACCGGCTATGAATCTTTTTATAAGAAGTTTGTTTCCCTGATAAAACGCTACGATGTCACCCTGCCTGAAGTTACTGTTTTTCACTGTTATAACAATCTGACCATCCTTCAGCGTCGGCACCATGGATGTGCCATAGATACGCAGGACAGGCATCCAGAGTGTTGCCACCAGCACGGCTGCCGCCGCCACGACAACAAGGATCGCGACTGTACTCTTCAGCGTCCTGCTGTACCGTCTCCTGTAGCGCAGGCGGTTTCGTTCCTGTTCAATCTGTTCGGCAGTCGGCAGATCGATCACTTTTTTTTGTTTTCTCATATATCGCTTCCTCCCGCAGGATTCAGCAATTCCTGCCTCTTTGCTTCCGCTTCCGCCAGCATCTGATCCGCAGCTGCCCTGACGGAGAGAAGATACTGATCTGCAGCTGCCTGGGCTGCTTCAAATATACCATTTATACTGAGTGCCGCTTCCGCAATGGAACCGGCATTTGAAATACGGAGAGTCCTTTCTTCCAGGACAGCCTGCAATTCTTTTATCTGCGCGTCCTTTTCATCTCCCTGTTTCTGCAATTCATAAATGATATCGATCAGATCCGCGCGTCTCAGATGTCTCAGTTCCTTATCTGTCATACCCTGTATACCTGCCCTTCCATGTTTATGCCCCGGGAATCACTTCTTTTCGCAGAGTTTACTACTCTGTGCAGAGTTCACTACGTTTTATTATAGAAAATTTTACATCTTATCATAAAAAAAATCAATAGGTTGACAGCAATTTAATCCCGTCTTTAGGATTTAGCACTAGCATTTTCGGCAGTAATGAAAGGCCCGTCTAAAGAAAACCTGAAAGAACCAATCGTCGTACTGGGTTCCCTTTAACGTCTTATTTTTCAGGAACCGGAGACATAAAAAAAGTGCTAAGTCATAGGTTTTGATCTATGGCTTAGCACTAGTTTTTCACTTCAAGTCCTAAAGACAGGTTATATATGATTTAGTTCTCTTTTACAATAACCTTATCCAGATGCCAGATATCATCTACATACTCCTGAATGGTTCTGTCGGATGTAAATTTACCTGCGCATGCTGTGTTGAGAAGTGCCATCTTAGCCCAGCGTTTCTCATCTTTGTATGCTTCCTCAACACGTTTCTGTGCTTCTGCATAGGAACGGAAGTCGCCAAGGATGAAGTACTGGTCAGGTCTCGGCATGTTGCGTTTGTCGAGAAGTGAGTTGTAGATGTCACGGAACATCTCTGTATCGCCGGAGAAGGTTCCATTGATGAGCTGCATCAGTACCTGACGGATCTCCGGATCTGTGTTGTAGATGAAGTCCGGATCGTAACCGCCGTTGTTCTCATAGTTGATGATCTGATCGGAGCTCATACCGAAGATAAATGCGTTCTCCTCGCCAACCTCCTGTACGATCTCAACGTTAGCACCATCCATGGTTCCAAGTGTCGGAGCACCGTTCAGCATGAACTTCATGTTACCTGTACCGGAAGCCTCTTTACTTGCTGTGGAGATCTGCTCGGAAACATCAGCTGCCGCAAAAATGATCTCAGCGTTGGATACACGGTAGTTCTCGATGAATACAACTTTCAGCTTGCCGTTGATGGAAGCGTCGTTATTTACAACGTCTGCCACGCAGTTGATCAGTTTGATGATCTTCTTCGCACGAGCATAAGCTGCGGAAGCTTTCGCACCAAAGATAAATGTTCTTGGGTAGAACTCCATCTCCGGATGTGCCTTGATCTGGTTGTACAGATAGATCACATGCAGGATGTTGAGAAGCTGACGTTTGTACTCATGAAGTCTCTTAACCTGGATATCGAAGATGGAGTGCGGGTCAACCTCAACACCATTGTGCTCCAGGATATATTTTGCAAGACGCTCTTTGTTCTTGAACTTGATGTTCATGAACTCCTGAAGAGCTTTCTCATCGTCTGCATAAACTTTCAGTTTGGAGAGCTGGGAAAGATCTGTGATCCAGTCCGGTCCGATCTTGTCTGTTACCCAGTCAGCCAGAAGCGGGTTTCCATGAGCAAGGAAACGTCTCTGTGTGATACCGTTTGTCTTGTTGTTGAACTTCTCAGGCATCATCTCATAGAAATCTTTCAGCTCCTGATTCTTGAGGATCTCGGTATGAAGACGTGCAACACCGTTTACAGAGTAGCCTGCAACGATCGCAAGGTGAGCCATCTTAACCTGTCCGTCATAGATGATCGCCATCTTCTTAACTTTCTCGAAGTTTCCAGGATATTTCTGCTGGATCTCAAGAATGAAACGACGGTTGATCTCCTCGATGATCTGGTATACACGCGGAAGCAGTCTGGAGAACAGCTCGATCGGCCATTTCTCAAGTGCCTCGGACATGATGGTGTGGTTGGTGTAAGCACAGCATCTGGTTGTGATATCCCATGCCTGATCCCAGCCAAGACCTTCCTGGTCGATGAGGATACGCATCAGCTCTGCAACTGCTACAGTCGGATGAGTATCATTCATCTGGAATACGACTTTCTCATGAAGTTTTGTGATATCGTCGTGTGTTTTCTTATATTTGGCAATAGCTGCCTGAAGGCTGGCAGATACGAAGAAGTACTGCTGTTTCAGACGAAGCTCTTTACCTGCCATATGGTTATCGTTCGGATAAAGTACCTCGACGATAGTACGCGCAAGGTTCTCCTGCTCTACTGCGTTGTGGTAGTCACCTTTGTCGAAGGAGTCCAGGTTGAAATCTACGATCGGCTCTGCATCCCAGATACGAAGTGTGTTTACAACATCGTTGTTATAACCTGTGATCGGCATATCGTAAGGAACAGCTTTTACTGCCTGATATCCTTCGTGGATGAATTTATTCTCGTTCTTCACCGGATCCCACTCAACGCGGACATATCCGCCGAAATGAACCTCTTTTGCATACTCCGGACGACGGAGTTCGAAAGGATAGCCATCCTTCAGCCAGTTATCCGGTACCTCTACCTGATAACCGTCGCGGATCTCCTGTTTGAACATACCGTAACGGTAACGGATTCCGCATCCGTATGCACAGTAGTTCAGAGTTGCAAGGGAATCCAGGAAGCATGCTGCCAGTCTTCCAAGTCCACCGTTTCCAAGAGCCGGATCCGGCTCCTGGTCTTCAATGCAGTTAATATCAAGTCCAAGCTCCTCAAGAGCTTCCTTAACCTCGCCATATGCGCCAAGGTTGATCAGGTTGTTTCCAAGGGCACGGCCCATAAGGAACTCCATGGACATATAGTATACGATCTTCGGGTCCTGTTTTTCATACGCCTTCTGGCTCTTGAGCCAGTTGTCAATGATCACGTCTTTTACGGTGTAGCATACAGCCTGAAAGATCTGCTCCTGTGTAGCTTCCTCCAGTGTTTTTCGATAAAGGAATTTGACGTTTTCTTTTACGCTTTTCTTGAACTCCTCTTTCTCAAACTGCTTGTCAATCATTAATTTTCCTCCTGTACTTTGGATACTCCCAGGGTTACAGCCTCTTTGTTGATGTTCCATTCTTTGGTGTAACCTTCTGCTTCTCCCAGAACAATGTTTTCTGCCAGTACTTCATGTTTGATCTCATCCTGGTTTGCTTTCATGATATCCATGATCTTATCGTTATCTTTTGCATAGACAATGATCTTGTCCATGACTTCGAAACCAGCCTCTTTACGCATGGTCTGAACCTTGCTGATGATCTCGCGGACAAAGCCCTCCTGGATCAGTTCAGGTGTAAGGTTTGTATCAAGGACAACGGATGTCTCACCCTCTGTCTCTGTAACATAGCCCTCGCTCTGGGCTGTTTCGATCAATAAGTCTTCCTCTGCAAGCTCAACTTTATTTCCGTCAATGTCAAGAACGAGAACACCATTATCTCTCAGTTCTTTCATTGCTGCGGTTCCGTCGATCTCGGAGAGTGCGGTACGGATGCCGTTCAGAAGTTTACCGTATTTCGGTCCTACTGTACGGAGCTGCGGTTTGAAGCTGTAGGAAATGAAGGACTCTACATCATCTGCAAATTTCACTTCTTTTACATTGAGCTCATCTGCAATGATATCTGTGTAGAATTTATCCATCTTCTTCTCAGCTTTTACATACATGGTTCCGATCGGCTGACGGTTCTTGATGTTTGCGGTATTTCTGCACGCACGGCCAAGAACAACGATCTCAAGAAGCTCTTCCATGTTTGCCTCAAGATCTTTGTCGATCCATGCCTCATTTACCTCTGGGTAATCGCAGAGATGGATACTCTCCGGAGCGTCTGCGTCGATACTCTTAACAAGGTTCTGGTAGATATCCTCTGTCATGAACGGGATCATCGGGGCTGCAGCCTTGGCAACTGTTACCAGTGCTGTGTAAAGTGTCATGTAAGCATTGATCTTATCCTGCTCCATGCCCTTCGCCCAGAAACGCTCACGGCTTCTTCTTACATACCAGTTACTCATATCGTCAACAAATTCCTGAAGTGCTCTTGCAGCTTCCGGAATCTTGTAGGAATCAAGATCTCCATCGACAGTCTTCACCATGGTATTCAGCTTGCTGAGCAGCCATTTATCCATAACCGGAAGCTTATCGTAATCTAAAGTATATTTAGTAGCGTCAAAATTGTCAATGTTCGCATACAGTACGAAGAATGCGTAGGTATTCCACAGAGTGCTCATGAACTTTCTCTGTCCCTCTACAACTGCCTTGCCGTGGAAACGGTTCGGAAGCCACGGAGCACTGTTGATGTAGAAGTACCAGCGGATCGCATCTGCACCGTATTTGTTCAGTGCGTCAAACGGATCTACGGCATTTCCTTTGGACTTACTCATCTTCTGTCCGTTCTCATCCTGTACATGTCCCAGAACGATTACGTTCTTATATGGAGCCTTGTTGAAAAGCAGTGTGGACTCAGCAAGAAGGGAGTAGAACCATCCTCTTGTCTGGTCAACAGCCTCGGAAATGAAGTCTGCCGGGAACTGCTGCTCGAACAGGTCTTTATTCTCAAATGGATAATGATGCTGTGCAAAAGGCATTGCTCCGGAATCAAACCAGCAGTCAATTACCTCCGGTACACGGTGCATGGTCTTGCCGCAGTCCGGGCACTTCATGGTGATGTCATCAATGTACGGGCGGTGAAGCTCGATGGTCTTCGCACGCTCGTCACCACTCTTCTCATAGAGATCCTGACGACTTCCTACGGATTCCATATGTCCGCACTCACACTGCCAGATATTCAGTGGTGTTCCCCAGTAACGGTTTCTGGAAATACCCCAGTCCTGAACGTTCTCAAGCCAGTCACCGAAACGTCCTTTACCGATACTCTCCGGAATCCAGTTGATAGTATTGTTATTGCGGATCAGATCATCTTTTACTGCTGTCATCTTGATGAACCAGGACTCACGTGCATAGTAGATCAGCGGTGTGTCACATCTCCAGCAGTGCGGATAATCATGCTCGAATTTCGGTGCGTCAAAAAGCTTGCCCTCTTTGTCAAGGTCTACGAGAACCATCGGGTCAGCTTTCTTAACGAATGCACCGGCGTATGGTGTTTCTTTGGTCATGTTACCCTGTCCATCTACGAACTGTACGAACGGAAGATCATAATCACGGCCAACACGGCTGTCGTCCTCACCAAATGCAGGTGCGATATGAACGATACCGGTACCATCACTCATGGTAACGTAGTTGTCACAGGTTACGAAATGAGCTTTTTTGTGCTGTTTTGCTGCTGCCTCTCCTGCACATGCAAAAAGTGGCTCGTATTCTTTACGCTCAAGGTCTGTTCCTTTGTATTTCTCAAGGATCTCGTATGCAGGCTCATCGTCTTTTGCAAGCTTGCCGAGAACTTTGTCCAGAAGTGCCTCTGCCATGTAGTAGGTGTAGCCGTCTGCTGCTTTTACCTTGCAGTAGATCTCATCCGGGTTTACACAGAGTGCAACGTTGGATGGAAGTGTCCACGGTGTTGTTGTCCATGCCAGGAAGTATGCGTCCTCACCGATCACTTTGAAACGGACGATTGCGGAACGCTCTTTAACAGTCTTGTATCCCTGTGAAACTTCCTGTGCGGAAAGCGGAGTTCCACAACGCGGGCAGTAAGGAACGATCTTGAATCCTTTGTAAAGAAGACCTTTTTCCCAGATCTCTTTCAGTGCCCACCACTCGGACTCGATAAAGTTGTTGTCATATGTTACATAAGGATGCTCCATGTCAGCCCAGAAACCAACGGTAGAGGAAAAGTCCTCCCACATTCCTTTGTATTTCCATACGCTCTCTTTGCACTGCTGGATGAACGGCTCCATTCCGTACTCCTCGATCTGCTCCTTGCCGTCAAGGCCAAGTTTCTTCTCAACCTCAAGCTCAACCGGAAGTCCGTGAGTATCCCATCCTGCTTTTCTCGGAACCATGTAGCCCTTCATTGTACGGTATCTCGGGATCATATCCTTGATAACACGTGTCAGAACGTGTCCGATATGAGGCTTACCATTTGCGGTAGGCGGTCCGTCATAGAATGTGTATGTCTCGCCCTCTTTGCGGCTGTCCATACTCTTTTCGAAAATCTTGTTGTCTTTCCAGAATTTCTCAACTTCTTTTTCGCGGTCAACAAAATTCAGATTCGTGTCAACTTTACGATACACAATTATTACCT
>CAVEKJ010000011.1:0-1542 GCA_963616205.1 Prevotella sp. | reverse complement strand
GTCTGATTACTGGCTGCCACCTCTCCTGTGAGGCTACAGCGGATTGCTTCTTCACAGATACCTGTTTGTGCCAGTGTTTCTTTCGGGCACTTATAAAAAAAGACCCCATCCTGTAAAAGGACGAAGTCTGATTCGCTGTACCACCTGTTACATTATACGGGCCTGTGTCCGGGGATGCTGCATCTTTCTCTGCAATTCTTATTGACTGATCTTGCTGCAGGATCCTGTGCCATGTCTCTCCATGGCGGACATTACTGTATCTGCCGATATATGTTCCCTGTAACGGAGGAAATCCGTCAGTTCCTACTTAAAGATTACGGATATCTGCATTGCAGCTATCCTCCCCGGCTGCTGCCGGCCAACTTCAGAACTGAAGCTCAGGAGTGATATTCCATCATATTTACTCGCCCCGGGCTCTCACCATCCCCGGTTCGCTGCCGGTTTTCCATATGACTTACTGTCTCCGTCTCAGCTTTTTCATATACGCTGTATATTATAGGTTGGGGAAAATCTATATGTCAAGTGTTTTTGGCGGATTTTCTCTTATTATATGTATGTTCACTTCTTCTTAATTGTTTTTTCACAGACTGACCGTGGTTTTTCCGGAAAGAAAGTGGTATACTACTACAGAATCTTGCAGGCAAACCATTGTCTGCATCACAAACGGGCAAAATATTTCCGCCCGGATCTATATCTGAAAGGTTTTTTAAAATGAGAACTACAAAAAAACGATCCCTGCGCCGGATCTTTGCAGGTATTCTCTGTGTGGGGATCCTGTTCACAGGCGCAACTCCCTGTTCCGCAGCTGCTTATGGGTATGACGAATATGGGGATCCCATCGTCACTGCCACACCGGTCCCCGATGGTCAGTCCCAGACTTCAGCCGGCCAGGCTACAGCAGTCACACCGGCTCATTCCAGTTATTATTCCCAGGCTGCTGACACGGATTCCATTGACGGCTGGCCCAAAGGTCCAAGCATCGAAGCACAGGCCGCTGTCCTTATGGACGTAAATACAGAAGCTGTTCTTTATTCCAAAAATGCAGACACACAGCTTTATCCTGCCAGCATCACCAAGATCCTGACGACCCTGCTTGCCTGTGAAAATATTGGAGAAGGAGATAATATTACAGTATCTGAAAACGCTTCCACCAGTGTCACTGCGGGAGATTCCAGTATTTATGCAGCTCCTGGAGAAGTTTTTACCAGAGATCAGGCACTGATGGCTGTCATGCTCCAGTCTGCCAACGAAATGTCTGTAGCAGTGGCAGAACAGGTTTCCGGTTCTGTAAAAAAATTCACGGAACTTATGAACTGGCGTGCGAAGCTTTTTGGCTGCAAAAATACGCACTTTAACAATCCCAATGGTCTTCCGGATGAGAATCATTACACCACAGCCTCCGATATGGCAAAGATCGCCAAGTCAGCCTGGCTGAACCCGCTTTACCGGAGATTCTGTACCAAACGTTACTACGAGATCCCGGCCACCAATAAATTTGCTGAAGCAAGGCAGCTTCTCAACCATCACAAGATGATGAAAAAC
>CAVEKJ010000010.1:0-25922 GCA_963616205.1 Prevotella sp. | reverse complement strand
CTTGAGATCTTTACAAACAAAGGTATTGGTACCGCAATTTTAAAAGATGATGGGGAGAAATATTACAATGAGCATGAATGAACAGATGGAAGAATCCGAAGCCAGTATTCTTCATACATATAACCGTTTTCCGGTAGTTTTTGAAAAAGGTGAGGGCTGTCACCTCTATGATTCCGAAGGAAAAGAATATCTGGATTTTGCAGCAGGCATCGCTGTAAATGCCCTGGGCTATCATTATCCGGGTTATGACGAAGCCCTGAAATCCCAGATTGACAAACTGATGCATATTTCCAACCTGTACTACAATGAACCGATCATTGATGCAGGTGCCAAACTTGTACAGGCAAGCCATATGGAAAAAGCATTCTTTACAAACAGTGGTACAGAGGCTATCGAGGGTGCCCTGAAAGCCGCCAAGAAATACGCCTATGCAAGAGATGGCCATGCAGATCATGAGATCATCGCCATGAACCATTCTTTCCACGGACGTAGCATCGGAGCTCTTTCCGTGACAGGTACTGCACATTACAGAGAGCCGTTTGAGCCTCTGATGGGTGGCGTGAAGTTTGCGGATTTCAATGATCTTGAGAGTGTAAAAGCTCAGGTTACAGACAAGACCTGTGCCATTATCGCTGAGACTGTACAGGGTGAAGGTGGTATTTATCCGGCTACCAAAGAGTTTCTGGAAGGCCTTCGTAAGCTCTGTGATGAGAAAGATCTCATCCTGATCCTGGATGAGATCCAGTGCGGTATGGGACGTACCGGACATTATTTTGCATGGCAGGCATACGGTGTGCAGCCGGATATCATGACCTGCGCCAAAGCGCTTGGCTGCGGCGTTCCGGTAGGTGCTTTTGTCCTGAATAAAAAAGCAGCGGCATCTTCTCTGGAGCCAGGCGATCATGGAACCACATATGGTGGAAACCCATTCGTATGTGCGGCAGTCAGCAAAGTATTTGACATCTTCGAAAAAGATCAGATCCTTTCTCATGTACAGGGCCTGACCCCGTATCTTGAGGAAAAACTGGACGAGCTGGTTGCAAAACATGAATGTGCAGAAGTCAGAAGAGGTAAAGGCTTCATGCAGGGAATCGTCATCAAAGGACGCCCGGTAGGCGATGTAGTGAAAAAAGCTCTTGCCAAAGGCCTTCTTGTGATCTCCGCAGGAAGTGACGTTCTCCGTCTTGTTCCTCCCCTTGTGATCACAAAAGAGGATATTGACAAGATGGCAGCGATCCTTGACGAGTGCATGGAGTGATCGATAAATAATATAGAAGTTTTGGCACGGAGTTCAGAAATATCGTGTCAGAGCAGAAACGACAAAAATCGTGATTCAGAGAAAATCTGATACAGGACAGCAGTATTTTTCAGTCTGGCAGATAGCGGACTGGGAAGATACTGCTGTTTTTGGCATTATAGAAATAGTAGAAGAAAAAAACATCCAACAGGAAAAACAGGATCTCTGATACAAAGCGTCGGGCTCATCAGTGCGGAAATGCGCCACAGCGCAATATATATAAAATATATAACAGACATATCAAATAGTACCCAAAAATCTGGTTGTGTGTTAAAAAATAAACAAAAACAGTCAACATACACCAACAAAATGCACAAAAAAATGAGCAGATATGAGATTAAATTGAACATCCCTACAGTTGATTTTAGTACGCCATATGTTATAATTTCACTGGTGAAAAATTTTATGTGAGGGGTGAAAGTTTTGAAAAAATTACTAACCGTCATGTGTACTTTTCTGACAGTATTTCTGGCATGCCCTGTGGGTGTATGGGCAGCAGGAAATGGCGAGACAGTATCAACCGTGCCGGCGTGGCTTTGTATTCCTTTTGCGGGGCTTCTTCTCTGTGTTGCAGTGATGCCTCTGGTAAAAGGCGAGTGGTGGGAGTCACATCAGCCGATCGTGGTTGCGTTCTGGATCGTTCTTATGATCATTCCGTTTGCTGTTGTTTACGGTGTCGGAAAAACTACAGAAACAGTACTTGAGTGCGTGATCAATGACTATCTTACATTTATCATCCTGTTATTTGGATTGTTCTGTGTATCCGGTAACATTACCATTGAGGGTGATTTTGCGGGTTCACCGAGGGTAAATGTAGGACTTCTTGCACTGGGAACTCTGCTTTCCAGCTGCATCGGAACCACCGGAGCCAGTATGCTGATGGTCCGTCCGGTGATCAAAATGAATTCCTGGAGAAAGAGAAAAGGTCACATTATGATCTTTTTCATCTTTATGGTGTCCAACATGGGTGGCTGCCTGACACCAATCGGTGATCCGCCGCTTCTGATGGGATTCATGCGAGGAGTTCCGTTTTTCTGGAGTCTGCATCTTTTCCCGGTTCTGATCTTTAACATGGTGATCCTTCTGTTTGTGTTCTACCATCTGGATATGCGTTCTTATAAGAGAGATATCGCAGAAGGACGTAAGCCGAACATCAGCAAACCTGGTACCGAGTTTAAGATCGAGGGTCTTCATAACATTATCTTCCTCGTGATGATCGTTGTGGGCGTTATCTTAAGCGGTATGCTTCCGAGCATGCCTGCATTCCAGGATGCAGCCGGCAATGTAAGAGGAATCCACATTTTCGGTGAGGTTACTTTAAGCTGGCCGTCGATCATTGAGATCGTTCTGATCCTGCTGGCAGCATTTCTGTCCTTTAAAACAACAGATAAGCAGATCCGCGTGCGGAACCATTTTACCTGGGGTGCGATCAAAGAGGTTGCGGTACTCTTCATCGGTATCTTTATTACCATGCAGCCGGCGTTGATGCTTCTGAAAGCAGTAGGACCGAATCTTGGGATCACCAAGCCGTTCCAGATGTTCTGGGCAACCGGCGCTCTGTCCAGTTTCCTGGATAATACACCTACCTACCTGGTATTTCTGACAACAGCGGGAACTCTTGGATTTACAAGCGGAATCGCAACAACACTGGGAACTGTTCCTGTAAAACTTCTTTCCGCAATTTCCTGCGGTGCTGTATTTATGGGTGCCAATACATATATCGGCAATGCTCCGAACTTTATGGTCAAGACACTTTCTGACGAAAATGGTATCAACATGCCGTCCTTCTTCGGATACATGGGCTGGTCCATTTGTTTCCTGATACCGGTGTTCATCATCGATATGCTGGTATTCTTTTTATAAGGGAGGAGGATCAATATGCAGGACAATATTCGAGAGAAATGCAGAGAGCTTGCCACCAGACTTTATGAACTGGACGGCGAGGTTTACAAAAGCGTAGGATCTTCCCTTGGACGTACCTTTACCGGCGACAGAGAAGGTACGATCCGTAACTTAAGTGCTCTGATGTACACCAAACCGGACGGACATCTTCTCCGCAGTGAGATGGCCCTGATCAGTAACATGGCCAGAACCATCAAGGACAAAGATGAAAAAAGCCGTCTGATGAAAAAATATGATGAGATCTTTCAGGAGATCCTTACACTTCCGGAATCCTTTGTTGCCACAGATATCATGGATAAGGAGCGTGTCCAGCTCAACCACATGATCAAGCGCAGGGAAAAGATTTCCGAGGATGACCATCTGGTCATCTGCATCAGCCGTACACAGGGAAGTGCCGGTAATGATATCGGTTTCGGACTGGCAGATAAGCTTCGGATCAACTACTATGATGTGGAGATTTTTGACCAGGTATTAAGACGTCTTGAAGCAGAAAAAGGCGCAGTCAACGATGCCGAGTACTTTGCGGATTTCAATAAGTATGAGAAGAAACATAAGTTTGATCTCAAGGCATGGTTCCGGGAGTTCAACCGTTATCACGGACTTCCGAGACAGGACGCCGTATTCTTCAATATGAGTGACCTGATCTGTGATCTGGCCTCCAGAGAAGACTGCATCATCATGGGACGATGTGCGGACGCAATCCTCAAAAACAATCATATCCCCCATATCAGCCTGTTTATCACAGCGCCGTTTGCCATCCGTGTACAGCATGTCATGGATGTGCGGAAGATGGATATGAAGCAGGCCGTCCGTTTCCTCAAAAAGATGGACAGCCAGCACCGGAAATATTACAATTTCTACGGTGGTGCACATTGGGGTGAACCGGATAACTATGATCTCTGTATCAACAGTGCAAGTTACGGAATCAATGAGACAGAGAATCTGATCATGAAACTTCTGGATGAGCAGATCCACTAAAACAGACATATAAAGAAAAAGAAATCCGGCAGCAGTCAGAGAAAATTTCTGAAATATGCCACAAAAAAACTATATGATTATAACAGAACTCCTGCAAATGGAAGGTTTCTGTCCGCAAGACAGAGACATTTTCTTCGCAGGAGTTTTTTTATTGATTTTTTAGAAAAATTTAATCTTGATTAACTTTTTTTATTTTGGGGATTGACATTCGAAAAAACTTAGTATACACTAACCTATGAGTTAGAATCAACTAATTGGATACATATACTTAATAGGAAGAAACGGAGGGACTTCTATGCAGCCGATTTTATTTTTACAGGCAGGCGAGACAGGCACCATCAAGAAGATCACAGGAGCTGAGGAGACAAGAAGATTTCTCGCAGGTCTTGGTTTTGTTGAGAATGCAGAAGTAACCGTTATTTCCCAGTTTGACGGCAACCTGATCGTAAACATCAAGGATTCCAGGGTGGCAGTTAACAAGGAAATGGCTAGACACATTATGGTGTGACCGGACGCATACAGCAGTGATCCGGCAGTGAATTTGCCCAAAGCTGTACGAAGTACAGTTGAGGATAGATCATATTTGAAATATGAACAGGGAGGAAAAGAGAAATGACTTTACGTGATGCAGCAGTAGGTTCTACAGTAGTTGTTTCCAAGATCACCGGCGACCCGGCTTACAAGCGCCGTATCATGGACATGGGAATCACAAAAGGCAGCGAGGTTTATATCCGCAAAGTAGCTCCTCTTGGAGATCCGGTTGAGATCACCATCAGAGGTTATGAGCTTTCTCTGCGTAAACACGACGCAGCATGTGTGGAAGTAAAGCAGAAATAAACTTCGAGAAATGACAGAGTGGTAGGCTCTGATCTGAAAAAAAGGAGGATGCAAAATGTCTGTAACAATAGCTCTTGCCGGAAACCCGAACTGTGGTAAGACTACAATGTTCAATGCTCTTACAGGCGCTAACCAGTACGTTGGTAACTGGCCAGGTGTTACTGTAGAGAAAAAAGAGGGTAAACTGAAAAACCAGAAGGATGTAACGGTAACTGACCTTCCAGGTATCTATTCACTTTCCCCGTATACACTTGAGGAGGTTGTCAGCCGTGATTACCTTCTGAAAGAGAAACCGGATGTAATTATCGACCTTGTGGATGCAACAAACATCGAGAGAAACCTGTACCTTGCTACACAGCTTCTTGAGATCGGTATCCCGGTTGTTATCGCTCTTAACATGGTGGATCTTCTTAAGAAGAACAACATCAACATCAATGTAAAAGGTTTAAGTTCCGCACTTGGATGCCCGATCGTTGAGACATCCGCTCTTAAGGGAACAGGTCTTAAAGAGGTTGTCGATGAGGCAATCAAATGTGCAAACCAGCACAGAGTACCATCCAAACAGATGCAGTTCCCGAAAGACGTTGAGAAGGCAGTTAACGAGATCGAGAGCCTTGTTCCGTCTGATGTTCCAGAGGAAAACAAGAGATGGTATGCAGTAAAACTTCTCGAGAGAGATGAGAAAGTCAAAGAGGGCTTAAGCCTTCCGGCTTCTGCACAGTCCAAGATCGAAGAGATCGCTTCCAACCTTGAGAAAGCAGAAGATGACGATACAGAGAGTATCGTAACTGACGGAAGATATCAGTACATCCAGAAAGTTGTTTCCGCAAACGTTAAGAGAAGCGGAAATAAGATGACTGTTTCTGATAAGATCGACCGTATCGTAACAAACCGTATCCTCGGTCTTCCGATCTTCATCATCACAATGTTCATCGTTTATTATGTATCTGTAACAACAGTTGGTACCATGGTAACAGACTGGACAAACGACAGTTTCGTTGGAACCATTCAGGAAATCGTTTCCAATGGCCTCAGCGGAATGGGTGTAACAGACTGGCTGGTAAGCCTTGTATCTGATGGTATCATTGGTGGTCTTGGTGCAGTACTTGGATTCGTTCCTCAGATGGCGATCCTGTTCCTGTTCCTGTCCATCCTTGAGGACTGCGGTTATATGGTTCGTATCGCATTCGTCATGGACCGTGTATTCCGTCATTTCGGACTTTCCGGAAAGAGCTTTATCCCGCTTCTTATTTCCTCTGGTTGTGGAATCCCTGGAATCATGGCTTCCAAGACGATCGAGGCAGATAATGACCGTCGTCTGACAATCATGACAGCGACATTTATTCCTTGTGGTGCTAAGCTTCCTGTTATCGCTCTTATGGGTGGTATCATGACAGCATATGTAACTGGTGACTATGTAGCAGCTGGTTTCATCACACCACTTATGTACTTCATCGGTGTTGTAGCAGTTCTTGTATCTGCGATCATCCTGAAGAAAACAAAACCGTTCTCCGGTAAACCTGCTCCGTTCGTAATGGAGCTTCCACAGTACCATATTCCGTCTGCAAAGACAGTTCTGCTTCACGTTTGGGAGAGACTGAAAGGCTTCATCATCAAAGCCGGTACAATTCTTTTCCTTGCAACAGTTGTTATGTGGGTTCTTTCCAGCATCGGAACTACAGGAAGCGGAATCGGATTTGTTGAGGACAGCAACGACAGTATCATGGCTATCCTTGGTGGTATCCTTGCTCCGATCTTTGCTCCTCTTGGATTCGGTAAATGGCAGCCGGTTGCAGCATCCATCTCCGGATTCTCCGCAAAAGAGTCCATCGTTAGTACAATGGGTGTACTTGCAAACGTAGCTGGTGATGATGCAGAGGATACAATGATCGTTGGTGCAGCTATCAAAGCATGGTTCCCGTCAGCAGCAGCAGCATTCTCCTTCCTGCTCTTCAACCTGCTTGACTCTCCTTGCCTTGCAGCTATTTCTACAATGGCACATGAGATGCAGTCCAGAAAATGGTTCTGGTTTGCAATTCTCTTCCAGAACATCTTTGCTTATGTTGTAACACTTTGTGTATATCAGATTGGCTGTGTTGTTACAGGTGCTGGTTCCTTCGGAATCGGAACGATCGTAGCACTGATCCTTGTAGCGATCATTCTCTTCCTTCTGTTCAGACCAGATCCGTACAAGAACCAGAACGACGTTACAAAGAGATCTGTTCAGGCAGCAGAGTAATCGTAAACCGGTCATACAGTTAAGATCCGGTACATATGATAACTTTGAAAGGATGCTGTGAAAACAGCTGAATTGATAAGAAACATAAGGAGGCCGGGTATGTAAATACCTGGTCTTCTGTGTTATAATAAGCCTGAAGAAACATGGGAATTTTTTTACAAAGTATTCATTAAAAGCTGGCAGCAGCCTAACTGCTGTACAGCGAAAGAAAGGGTGACAGATATGAGTATAGTAGCGGATATTATTGTATTGGCGCTTGTGATCGCATATGGTGCATTTGTGATCTATTATCTTTATTCAAGAAAGAAACAGGGGCTCAGCTGTGTAGGCTGTGCCGGTAATACACGTACCAGCGGCTGTGGTGGTGGATGCTCCGGTCATTGTTCCGGATGCTCCGGCTGCAGCGGAATGCAGAAGTAACCAGGAGGTAAGATTATTATGGCAAATGCAATTGTCGTCATTGTTGTTCTTATTATTATGGTATTTGCCGGAAAAGGCGCATACAAACACATGAAAGGTGAAGGCGCCTGCTGTGGTGGCGGCAGCAAACCGGAAATCCCGAAAAAGAAACTGGACGGAACCAAGCTTGGTGAGAAGACTATGAAGATCACAGGTATGCACTGTGAGAACTGCGTAGCCAGCGTCACTAGAGCCATCAACCGTATTGATGGAGCAGCAGCCAAAGTAAACCTGAAAAAAGGTGAGGCCGTGGTTTCCTATGACAGAGAGATCTCCAACAAGGAACTGAAGAAAGTCGTTGAGGACAGAGGATATCACGTAGTTTCCATTCAGTAAAAACCTATCAGAAGAATACGTCTGCCGGAGCTTCCCATCCGGCAGAGCAGAGAAAAGGCTTCTCGTCGAAATGCTTAAAAATATTTCGACAAGAGGTCTTTTTTTGTATAAAAAGAACAGAGTTACAATTGACTCACTAATAGCCGCCATTGTATAATAAAAACAGAAAAATTCAGACGGAATGAAACAATTTTCTTTCTATCCGAATGATGTGTTATGAAAGCAAAATAAGCAGGAAACAGACTTTGACGGCAAGGAATATCCGAGCGGGAATCGTTGTTCATCTGGCACAGTTTAACTGGATCAACTGCGAAGCAGTTATTCAGTTATGAGCGGAATACGGGACTCTTTCACCTTGCGGGTGGAGGAGCTTTTTTTATGAAAAAAGTCCGCGGCAGCGGGCAGATCCAGTAAGGGAGGATTTTATGCTGAAGGTAGCAGTATATGGAAAAGGCGGTATCGGAAAGTCCACAGTGACTTCCAATCTGGCGGCAGCTTTTGCGGCCATGGGAAAAAGAGTGATCCAGATCGGGTGTGATCCAAAGGCGGATTCCACCATCAATCTCCTTGGGGGCGAACCCCTCCGGCCGGTGATGAATTATATGCGGGAAGAAGATGAGGAACCGGAGAAACTGGAAGATATATCGAAAGAGGGTTTTGGCGGTGTGCTCTGTATTGAGACCGGCGGGCCCACACCGGGACTTGGCTGTGCGGGAAGAGGGATCATCGCAACTTTTCAGCTTCTGGAAGACCTGAAGCTTTTTGAAACCTGGAAGCCGGATGTGGTACTTTATGATGTGCTTGGCGATGTAGTGTGCGGTGGTTTTGCAGCGCCGATCCGTGAAGGTTATGCGGAAAAAGTCCTCATCGTTACATCCGGAGAGAAGATGGCCCTCTATGCGGCAAATAATATTTCCAGTGCTGTGCGGAATTTTGAGGACCGGAGCTATGCAAGAATCTTCGGGATCGTGCTGAACCACAGGAATGTGGAGAATGAGACCGAAAAGGTGCAGGTTTTTGCAGAAAAAACCAATATTCCCATTGTTGGTGAGATCCCGAGAAGTGATGAGATCATCCGCTGGGAGGATCAGGGGAAAACGGTAATTGAGGGAGACGAAAGTTCTGAGATTAGTGGGAAGTTTTTTGCACTGGCAAGAAAGTTACTTGAGAGTGAAGGAAAGGAAACAGATGAGCAGAGCGTCGGTGAAGTGACAGACAGGAAATCTGTGACGGAAGAGGGACAGAAAGACGGTCGGATCGTGCAGGAGAAGGAGGGCGTATGAAACAGAAAGCATATTTTGCAACAGCAGAAGAACTGGCCCAGGGTGGGCTGGAAGCAATCCCGTCTCAGATGATCTCCGGGAAACATCTGATCTACAGTTCTCCGGCAACACTGGCCTTTAACTCTCCGGGAGCGGAAGGCTTTGGGGTAAAACGTGCGGGACTTGCAGTGCCGGACTCCATCATGCTGATCGTGGCACCTGGATGTTGTGGAAGAAATACTTCCCTCATCAGCTCCATGCCGGAATACAACGATCGATTTTTTTATCTGATGATGGATGAGACAGATATTGTCACAGGCCGCCATCTCAAAAAAATCCCCAAAGCAGTAAAAGAGATCTGCGACTGCTGTGAAAAGAAGCCCTCGGTGGTAATGATCTGTATCACCTGTGTGGATGCTCTTCTGGGAACAGACATGGAGCGTGTCTGTCGGAAGGCGGAGGAAAAAGTGGAGATTCCGGTGCGTCCCTGCTATATGTATGCACTGACCCGCGAGGGCAGGAAACCGCCCATGGTCCATGTGCGGCAGTCCCTGTATTCCCTTCTGGAGCCTCAGAAGAAAAAAGGGAATGTGGTCAATCTCCTGGGATTTTTTTCACCGCTGGTGGATGACTGTGAGATCTATGATCTGCTGCATCAGGCAGGGGTAAAAACCATCCATGAGATTTCCAGATGTAAGGATTATGAAGAATACCAGACCATGTCACAGGCGAATTTTAACCTGGTGCTCCATCCGGAGGCGAGATTTGCGGCAGAGGATTTTCATAACCGGCTGAAGATCCCGTTTATTGAACTTCGAAGGCTGTATCAGATGGACAAGATCGAAAATCAGTACCGTGCACTGGGGCAGGTCCTTGGAGTTACTTTTGCCCAGGAAAAATATAAAGAGGCGGCAGAGGCGGCTGTGGAACAGTTCAGTGAAGTCTGTCCGGATGCGTCCTTTGCAGTGGGCGAGTGCATGAACGGAGATCCTTTTGAGCTGGCGCTGGCACTGGTTCGATACGGATTCCAGGTGCCGGAGATTTATGGAACCATCACAGCGGAGAATTTTATATACATACGGCATCTGGCCGAGTTAAGCCCGGGGACGAAGATTTTTTCCAATATGGAGCCTACCATGCTGTATTATGATCCGGCAGAGAGCGGAGTGACCCTTACAATAGGAAAAGATGCGGGATATTATCATCCGGACCAGCCAAATGTAGTCTGGAATCAGGACCGCCAGCCTTATGGTTATGCAGGTGTGCGAAGATTGTTTGAGACGCTTCTTGAGACTGTGGCGGAGCAGGATGAGAGGAAGGGGGAAAGAGCGTGAGAGGACTTCGGAAATATCTGACACCCTTTGCCCCGGATCAGTCAGGAGCTGTGTCGGTTTTGTATGAGCTTGGCGGGATCATCGTGATCTGCGATGCTGGTGGATGCACAGGAAATGTCTGCGGTTTTGATGAGCCAAGATGGTTTGAGCGGAAAAGCGCGGTGTTCAGTGCAGGGCTTCGTGACATGGATGCCATCCTGGGACGGGATGACCGCCTGGTGGCCAAGCTTGTGGATGCGGCAGAGAAGGTGGAAGCAGGTTTTGCGGCCATTATCGGAACGCCGGTGCCTGCGGTGATCGGAACGGATTACCAGGCACTGAAGCGGATGTGCGAGAAGAAAACGGACCTTCCGGTGCTGGCGGTAAATACGGATGGCATGGAGCTTTATGATGTGGGAGAACGGAAGGCATATCTGGAACTTTTTAAAGCTTTTGCCCGGGAAAAGTTTCCGTTGGAGGCTGGCAGAATCGGAATCTTAGGGATGACACCCCAGGATATCAGTGATCTGAAAGCGGCAGATAAGATTCGTGAGAAGTTTAAAGCCCAGGGGCATACGGCAGTCTGTTACGGAATGGGAGACGGTCTGGATGCAGTAAAAAAAGCCTCTTCTGTGGAAAAAAATATCGTGGTTTCTCCGGCGGCACTGGAATGTGCGAAATATCTGGAGAAGACGTTTGGAACGCCCTATGAAGTGGGGTATCCACTGGTGGAAGAGCTGGTGCCGGAGATGGATTATACAGGGAAAAAAATTCTCGTTGTGCAGCAGCAGGGTAATGGCCGGAGCGATCCGAGCAGAACTCAGGAAGTGCGGTGCAGAAGGGAGATCACAGTGGCCAGCTGGTTTTCCATGGAAAAAGATCTCCTGGAAGAGGGAGATGTATCCTTAAAAGATGAGGATGATTACATGGAACTGGTGGAAAAAGGCGGATATGATGTGATCTTTGCAGATCTCTGTATGAAGCGGATGACAAATGCGACCAATGGTTTTTCGGGTATGTTTTTGGATGCGGTGCATTTTGCGGTGTCCGGAAAGTGCAGGTAGATCATAAAATGCGGGCATAAAGTTTACATACTGTAACCGGATGAATGGATGCGGCTACAGGGATTGGAGAACATATGGAGTGCGAAATTACAAAAATGATCCGTGTTTACGGGATCGTGCAGGGGGTGGGATTCCGGCCTACGGTCAGCCGCCATGCCATGGCAAGAGGAATCCGTGGCAGTGTGTCCAACAAAGGGCCTTATGTGGAAATCTTTGCACAGGGTGAGCCGCAGGATGTGGATGGCTTTATTGAAGACATTGAGAAGAAACCACCAAAGCGTGCGGCCATCCTGAAGCTTCTGGTGGAACCGGTGGAGGATGCGGAGAAATTCACACAGTTTGATATCATCGAAAGTGAGAAGACAAAAGGCGAGATCTTTGTTTCTCCGGATATTGCCATCTGTGATGAATGTAAGGAAGAGATGTTTGATCCGAAAAACAGAAGGTATCTGCATCCTTTTATAAATTGTACCTGCTGTGGTCCGAGGCTGACCATTCTGGATTCGCTTCCTTATGACAGAGAGCGGACCAGCATGAAAGAATTTCCCATGTGTCCGTCCTGCGGGGATGAGTACCATAATCCGGACACCAGACGCTATGATGCACAGCCGGTATGCTGCAATGACTGTGGACCGGAGGTCTATCTCATTGGGAGAGAGGAACGGGGCCGGGAAGCCATTACGTATACCAGAAAGACCATTGCATCCGGCGGGATCGTGGCCATTAAGGGAATCGGAGGTTTCCATCTCTGCTGTGACGCCACCAGCGAGGAAGCTGTGCAGAGACTGCGGAAACTGAAACGGCGCCCGGTGAAGCCCTTTGCTGTGATGGCGCAGGATCTGGAAACGGTGAAAGAAGTCTGTCAGGTCAGTGAGGAACAGAAGCGGATCCTTACCGGGCATCAGAAACCGATCCTGTTGCTGGATAAGCTGCCGGAGAGGGCATGCAGGTGGGAAAGTTCTGCGAAACTTATGAAATATGGAAAGAACTCCGGGAAAGACGAGGGCCGATCAGAGACATACTGTGGAAGGCCAGTAGGTCTCTGCGAGAGCATCGCCCCCGGAAACCCGAAAGTCGGCGTGATGCTCCCCTACGCACCGGTGCAGCTGCTTCTTTTTCATTATGACGATGGGATTGAGATGCCAAAGTTTCTGGTGATGACCAGCGGAAATACATCCGGCGCACCGATCTGCCGAGATGATACGGAGGCAGTAGAGGAACTTTCCTATCTCTGCGACTGTATCCTTTCCCACGACAGGAAGATTCGCATCCGGGCGGACGATTCAGTGATGGATTTTTATAAGGGAGAGCCATATATGATCCGGCGTTCCCGCGGGTACGCGCCTCTGCCCTTTATGGTTTCCACACCCTGGAAGGGACAGGTGATCGCGGCAGGTGGAGAGCTTAAGAATACTTTCTGTATTGGTGTGGATAACCGCTTTTATCCGTCCCCTTATGTGGGGAATCTGGAGGATCTTCGGACGGTAAAAGCCCTGAAAGAAACCATAGGGCGGCTGGAAACCCTTCTGGAAGTACAGCCGGAGGTAGTAGTCTGTGACCTTCATACGAAATACAATTCCACAGTGGTGGCAGAAGAACTGGGACTTTCCGTTCTGAAAGTACAGCATCATTATGCGCATATTTTATCCTGCATGGCAGAAAACGACTGCGAGGAAAAAGTGATCGGAGTTTCTTTTGACGGAACCGGATACGGAACAGACGGGACGATCTGGGGCGGAGAGCTCCTGATCGCGGATCATCAGGGATTTACAAGGATGGGAAGCATCGAACCTTTTACGCAGGTTGGAGGAGATGTTTCCGCAAAAGAAGGCTGGCGGATCGCAGTGTCCCTGATCTGGCAGAATACAGGAAAGCTGGAGAAAACTCTTGATACTGTCCGAAAACTGGGACTTTGCACAGAGCAGGAAGCAAAAGTGCTGGTGACCATGGCACAGAGAAAGATCAATGCAGTGACATCCACCAGTGCAGGAAGACTTTTTGACGGAGTCAGCGCGATCCTGGGAATCCGGAGAGCGTCTACCTTTGAGGGGGAAGCATCTACAGCACTGGAGTTTGCGGCGGAAGAGTGGAGAGCGCAACTGGAGAACAGGAAGAGGCACAACACAGGTCCGGAAAAAAGAGAGAAAGGTCTGAAAATGTGGATGGCGGAAAAGGCACATATTCTGGAATGCACAGTCGCCTCAGAATCATCCACAGAAGAACGGAAATTTATTTTAAATACAGGTGCGATCATTACATATCTGGTTGAGGCAAAGCTTGCGGGAGAAGATTCCCGAAAATTAGCCTATGAGTTCCACGCGGCACTGGCAGAACAGATCATTGCAGCCTGCGAGGCAGCAGAGCAGGAAACCGGAATCCGGAAAGTTGCCTTAAGCGGCGGCGTATTCCAGAACCGGCTGCTTCTGGAACTGGTAGATGACGGACTTACAGAAAAAGGTTTTGAAGTCCTGAAACACAGCCTGATCCCGCCAAACGACGGAGGAATCGCACTGGGACAGGCAGCGTATGGGATGGCTTATGTGAACAGGAGGAAATAAATATGTGTGTAGGATTATCAGCAAAAGTAGTAAAGATCAGTGACGGAACCGCAGTGGTAGACACCGGCGGTGCAAAGAGAGAGGTTTCTGCCCAGCTTCTGGGTGACCTGGAACCGGGGGATTACGTAATGGTGCACGCAGGTGTGGCCATTGCAAAGATCACCGACGATGATGAAGAGGAAACCGATCAGCTGATGGAGGAACTGCTGTGATGGAAGAGAAGAAAAAAACAGCAAGAGAGATCATAGAAGGGTACGAAGGGCCGCCTGTGCGGATCATGGAAGTCTGCGGAACCCATACCCACGAAATATTTCGGTTGGGGATCCGAAAACTTCTGCCGCCACAGGTGGAGCTGATCTCAGGACCGGGATGTCCGGTCTGTGTAACGCCGGTAGGCTTTATTGACGAGGCCGTTTACCTGGCACTGGAAAAAAAGACGACCATCTGTACTTTCGGTGACCTTGTCCGCGTACCGGGGACAAAGAAAAGCCTTGCAGATGCCAGAGCAGAGGGGGCAAAGATCCGCATTGTCTATTCGCCGGCTGATGCGGAAAAATATGCGAAAGAACATCCGGAAGAGCAGGTGGTATTTCTTTCTGTTGGCTTTGAGACCACCACACCTGCAGGCTGCCTTTCTGTAAAAAAAGCCAGAGAGGACGGCCTTTCCAATTATTCTCTTCTTGTGGCAAACAAGACTATGCCACAGGCTTACCAGGCATTAAAGGGAAGTGCGGATGTATTTCTTTATCCCGGCCATGTCAACGCCATCACAGGAACGTTGCTCTGTGAACATCTGGCAGAAGAAGGCGTCAGCGGTGTAGTGGCAGGATTTACGGCAAAAGAACTGCTTACGGCACTGGCAGTTGCACTGGTACGTTTTCAGGAAGGAAAACCGTTCTTTGTAAACTGTTACCCTCGGGTGGTAAAAGAAGAGGGAAGCCCGGAGGCACAGAAACTGATCGAAGAACTGATGGAACCCTGCGATTCCGAATGGCGTGGCCTGGGCGTGATCCCGGGATCCGGACTGGTACTTCGGAAAGAATGGGAAGCTTTTGATGCCAGAAAAAAATATGCGGTGCCGCCGATCAAAGGCAAACCAAATCCGGCCTGTCGCTGTGGCGATGTGCTTCAGGGAAAATGCAAACCGTCCGACTGCAAAGTATTTGGAAAAGTCTGTACTCCCCAGCATCCGGTAGGAGCCTGTATGGTATCCAATGAGGGAGCCTGTTCTGCATATTTTATGTATGGAAACTAAATACCTGGCTGTCCGCTTTAATGGACTGTAAGATGAGAATACATAGAATGAGAATGAAGGATCATATCTGGGTGACTGGATGAGAGGAAACAGATATGAGATCTGTCTGAACGATCATAGAAAGAAGATGAATATTATGGAAAATAAAACAGTAACCATGGCACATGGTGCCGGAGGCCGTCAGACCTCAGAACTGATCGACGAAGTATTCAAGGCACATTTTGCGAACCCAGATCTCACAGCCGATGATGCGGCAGTGCTGGTACCGCCTGCAGGAAAAATGGCTGTATCCACCGACGGATTTATCGTTTCTCCGGCATTTTTTCCGGGAGGAAACATCGGCAAGCTTTCTATCTGCGGAACCGTCAATGACCTTGCCTGTATGGGCGCAAAACCGATGTACCTGACCTGTGCATTTGTCATCGAGGAAGGTTTTCCCATGGAGAAACTGGAAGAGATTGCCGCAGCCATGGAAAAAACAGCGAAAGAAGCAGGCGTACGGATCGTTTCCGGAGATACCAAAGTGGCAGGAAAAGGCCAGGTTGACGGTGTGTTTATCACAACCACCGGAATGGGCGAGATCCAGGATGGCGTAAAAGTAGGCGGCGAGCTGGCAAAACCGGGAGATGCCATCATTGTAACCGGCGATGTGGGAAGACATGGCTGCACCATTCTTCTGGCAAGAGAAGATTTTGGCATTGACGCAGATGTGACCAGCGACTGTGCACCACTCTGGGGAGCTGTAAAAGAAGTGCTGGATGCCACCCATGACATTCACGTGATCCGTGACGCCACAAGAGGCGGCGTGGGAACTGTTCTCTATGAGATCGCAGGACAGAGCAACGTAGGAATCCGTCTGGATGCACCTTCTGTTCCGGTAGCTCCGGAAGTGAAAGGAGTTTGCGGCATGCTTGGCCTGGAGCCTCTTTACCTGGCATGCGAGGGACGTATGGTGATCATGGCGCCGAAGGAAGAGGCCGGAAAGATCGTGGAAGCACTGCGGAAATGTCCGTACTCCAAAGACGCGGACATCATCGGTGAAGTTACCGAAGACCAGCCAGGAAAAGTTGTCATGACCACAGAAATCGGAACCCAGGCACTTCTTCCACAGCCAGGCGGAGAACTTCTGCCGAGGATCTGCTGACAGATACAGACAGCACGAAAACAGGAAAGGAGAGACATACCTTATGGAGACAAGAGTGGCGCTGATCTCGATCATCGTGGAAAACAATGACGTGATCGATGATATCAACCGTTTTCTTCACGAAGCAGGAAAATATATTATCGGGAGAATGGGAATCCCTTACCGGGAAAAAGGCATCAACATCATCAGCATTGCCATTGATGCACCGCAGGATGTGATCAGCTCCTTATCCGGAAAGATCGGCCGTCTGAAGGGAGTTTCCACAAAAACGGCGTATTCCAATGTGATCACAAAAGCGGAGGACAGAAAATGATAAGAGTTGCGGTATACGGAAAGGGCGGCATCGGAAAATCCACCACAGTTTCCAATGTGGCAGCCGCCCTTGCGGAAAAAGGAATGAAAGTGATGCAGATCGGCTGTGATCCAAAGGCGGATTCCACCATCCTTCTCCGCCATGGGAAAAAAGTCCCTACAGTTCTGGATCTTTATAATGAAAAACGTCAGGATCTGAAACTTACGGATATGGTGCAGATCGGATACGGCGGCGTAGTCTGTGTGGAAGCAGGGGGCCCCACACCTGGACTTGGCTGCGCGGGAAGAGGTATCATCACCGCACTGGAAAAACTGAAGGAAACCGGGGCCTATGAGACCTATAAACCGGACATTGTTCTCTACGATGTGCTGGGAGATGTTGTCTGCGGCGGTTTTTCCATGCCAATGCGAAAAGGATATGCAGATAAGGTATTTATCATCACCTCCGGAGAAAACATGGCCATCCATGCAGGAGCCAACATCGCCATGGCAGTGGAGAATTTCAAAAACAGAGGGTACGCATCGTTAGGAGGGATGATCCTGAACCGGCGGAATGTGCCAAGAGAAGAAGAAAAAGTCCGGGAGCTGGCAGAGGATTTTCATACCCAGGTGGTGGGATCGCTTTCCAGAAGCGACCTGGTCCTGGAGGCAGAGGAGCAGGGAAAAACGCTTCTGGAAGCTTACCCGGAAAGTGAGATGGCAGGAGAGTACCGTTTGCTGGCAGAACAGATCCTGAATGCATGCAGGGAGGATGGTCCATGTTAAAAAGAGTTGGAGAGAGAGAGTTTCCGGGAAAAACAGAAGTGCTGATCAAAGATGCTTCTTTTCCGGTGCCTTTTCAGCCGGGTCTGGAATTTAATTCGCCGGCTCACGGAAACTGGAATATCGTACATACGGGAATGCTGGTTCCGGAAGCACAGCAGATCTACGTCTGTGCAGATAACTGCATGCGCGGTGTTGTGCTGACAGCTGCGGAGATGAATGCGGCAGACCGCTTTTCCTTTGTGATCGTGGAGGAAAAAGATCTTCTGGGAGGAAATCTGGAGGATGTGACCATTGAAGGGGTGACGGATGTCCTGAACCGTCTGGATAAGAAGCCAAAAGCAGTGCTGCTTTTTACGGTGTGTCTCCATCATTTTCTGGGAAGTGATCTGGACCGGATCTACGGAGAGCTGGAAAAAAGATTTCCGGAGATCTTTTTTATGCGGTGTTTTATGGACCCGATCATGCAGAAAACAGGTCCCACACCGGATCAGAAACTGCGTCGGGCCATGTACGATGCGGTGCCGGAGAGAGAGGCAGATCCTGGCTGTGTTACAGTTCTGGGCAGTGATTTTGCACTGGATGAAGGGGCGGATATCTGTCGGATATTGAAGAAAAACGGAATCCGCCTCCGTGAAACACCGGCCTGTGAAACATGGGAAGATTATCAGAAACTGGGAGAGGGAAGCCTGATATTGGATTGTTATCCGGCCGGAAAGTTCGGAGTAGAGCAGCAGGCCAGGAGACTTGGAAGGCCGTTTTTGTATTTGCCGGGAAGTTTTGATTATGGGGAGATACGGGAGCAGGAAGAAAAATTGCTGGAGATGCTGAAAAGGCGAAAGGACAGAACAGTTGTCATGGCAGGAAGTGGATCTGGACTGGCAGGTAACGAGGGAGAGCAGCCAAAGGTGGATAAAGTTACAGGTCTTAACATCGAAGAAGAAATCCGGGAATGCGAGGAATCTCTTTCCCTCGCTCATCAGATCATCGGTGACACCCCCATAGCCGTAGACTATCTGTTCCATCCAAGACCACTGGGACTTACAAAGCTTCTCCTTACCCACGGATTTCAGGTACAGTCCGTTTTTCTGGACAGTATCAGCCCGGAAGAAAAAGAGGTATTTTTCTGGCTGAAGGAGAATTATCCGGAACTGGAACTGATCTCCACTGTCCGCCCGGAAATGCGGGTGCGGACAAGGCAATGTACCGGAAAAGTCCTTGCCATCGGGCAGAAAGCAGCCTGGTTTACCGGCAGCCGGAATTTCGTCAATATGGTACAGGGCGGCGGGCTCTGGGGATTTGACGGGATCCGTCGTACCGCACAGCTGATGGTGGAAGCATTTCAGGAAGAAAAAGATCCCGAAGATCTGATCGTTCGAAAAGGATGGGGGTGCGAGAGCTGCATATGAGACAGGCATATCGAATCATACCGATCTATACGGCAGACGTATCCGGCGTCTGTTCTGCATTATATGAGCTGGGAGGAATGACCGTGATGCATGATCCCTCCGGCTGTAATTCTACCTATAATACCCACGATGAGATCCGCTGGTACGACCAGGACAGCCTGATCTTTATTTCGGGCCTGACAGATATTGATGCCATCATGGGAAATGATGAGAAATTTCTTCAGGATATCGCAGATGTGGCGAAGGAACTGAACCCGAAATTTATCGCGCTTGCAAGTTCCCCGATCCCGTTTATGAACGGAACGGATTTTCCGGGGCTTGCCCGTGCACTTACGGCTGAGACCGGGATCCCGGCGTTTTCGGTTCCCACAAGCGGTATGCATGATTATGTATATGGGGCAGGATTAGCACTTTCTGAGATCGCCAGACATTTTACCGGAACTGCAGAGAAAAACGGAATGTGTTCAGAAACGACCGGAATGTGTGCAGAAACAGTGGCAGAACTTTCTGAAATATCCAAAGAGAAGAGAAACCGGAAATTAAATCTTCTTGGAGTAACCCCTCTGGATTTCGGCGCCCAGCCGATGGTAGATGCCATGAAAAAACGCCTGGAAGAACAGGGATGGGAGATCCTTTCCACCTGGGCCATGGGTGACACCCTGGAAGATCTGGCCCATGCCGGTGAGGCAGCGGTAAACCTTGTAGTGTCCTCCGTGGGAATCCCGGCGGCCAATGTGCTGGAAGAAAAATTCGGGACACCGTTTCTTGTGGGAACTCCTTTAGATACTGTAGAGGGATATACGAAAGAGATTTCCGATGCACTTGAGAAGGCAGTATCGGAGTCCAACAGAGAATCCCATTGCATGGAAAAAAATCTCACAGAAAAAAGAAACGGGCAGCTTTCCGGCAAACAGGAAAATCTGTGGAAAGTAACACCGGATCAGGTGATCTATCTGCAGAAAAAAGATTCGTTTTTCCAAACTCCAGACATCACCCTCATCGGTGAACCGGTCACCATGGGGTCCCTTGCAGCAGCCATAGAACACAAATATGGGAAAAAAGTTCAGTTGCTCTGCCCGCTGGAAATTACAGAAGGACTCCTCCGCCCGGGAGATGAAGCTGTTCGTGGCGAAGAAGCCATGGAAGAAAAACTAAAAACAGCAAAGATCATTGTTGCAGATCCCCTTTACCGTCCGATCTGCCCGGAAACCGCAGAGTTTCACGAGATGCCGCATATCGCGTTTTCCGGAAGGATCTATCTCAAAAAATATTTTCAGAAATAAAAAGTATCCATCCATCTTGTAATCGTGAAACCGGGTCGTTATAATAATTAAAGAAACCATAACAGCAAAACACGGAGAAATTATGGAAGAAAAAATGAATACAATGCCAATTCCGGAGCTGATCGAAAGAGTTACAAAAATATGCAAAAAGAATCATGTAAAACGCCTGGATCTCTTTGGATCTTTTGCAACAGGGACTGCAGCGCCAACCAGTGATATAGATTTTGTTGTATATGGCTGCCCGGATATCCTGAAACTGGAAGAAGACCTGGATGAGATTGAAACACTTCGAACGATTGATGTTTTTGATTATGACAGTATCCGAAACGAGTATTTGCTGGAGGACATAAAAAAATATGGCAAACAAATATATTAACCGATACCAGACTTTTTGTAGAAGCCTGAAAAATCTGGAGAAGAGCAGACATGCAGATCCTAAGAGAGATTTTGTACTTGAGGGAACCGTTTTAAATTTTAATCTGACTTTTGACATTGCATGGAAAGTAATGAAAGATATTCTGATCAAGCAGATGGGAATTCTGGATTTTGCAACAGGCTCTCCACGGGAAACATTGAAGCAGGCTTTTTCCAATAAAATCCTGGTGGATGATCAGTGGATGCAGATGCTGAAAACCAGAAATCAGCTTGCTCATGATTATGACGGAACGTTTGCAACAGAAAAATTTCAGGATATCATAAAGATTTATTATCCATTGTTTGAAGAATTCAGGGATTCCGCATATAAATACTATGAGGATGAGGAATCCTGGCAGTAGTGTGTATAATATCACAAAAACCACATAAACTATAAGAAACCATAAAGGCGTTGCAGACTATGCAGCGCCTTTTTAACCGAATCAACTATCCTCTTCGAGGGTGCGAAATGCAATAAGCAGTGGGTGGAGACTTGCTTGTATCCGCTTGAACAAATATGGAGGGATTTTTATGTGGGGATTTTTGTCAGCGCTGATCTCGGGTGCCCTGATGAGCATTCAGGGAGTATTTAACACAAATGTAACAAAACAGACCAGTTTGTGGGTTTCTACCGGATGGGTGCAGTTTTCCGCATTTCTTGTCTGCGTGGCTGCATGGTTTTTTACAGGGAGGGAAAGCATCGGTGCATTGTGGCAGGTGGAAAATAAATACACTTTGCTGGGCGGTGTGATCGGTGCTTTTATTACCATTACAGTGATCCAGAGTATGGGCAGTTTAGGCCCTGCGCGGGCAGTTATGCTCATTGTGATCGCCCAGCTTGCAGTCGCTTATCTTATAGAACTGATGGGGATCTTCGGAGTGGAAAAGGCGGATTTTCAGTGGCGGAAGCTCCTGGGAATGCTGATCTGCATTGCAGGTGTGGTCATTTTCAAATGGAAATAGAAATAAAAGTATTGTAATATTTGTAATACTTCGTTAAAATAAGATATGGTTTTGTATGAGGAACGGGGATACCTGCCGCCTTTGCGGTAAAAAGGAGTGAACCGATATCCCATGAAAATAAAATCAAAGATCAGAAGTGTTCAGATTATTTTTTCCATATTTATGTTCCTGGTTTTTACAGGACTGACAGGCTGTAAGGATGAGGGAACAGAATTTCTGGAAGAAGAACTGGTGCAGGAAGAAAATGAGAAAACATCTGACAGGGATGTGGAACAAGAAAATCCGAAGATCACAGAACTCCCACAGACCATCTATGTAGACATCTGCGGAGCAGTGACCAGTCCGGGAGTTTACGAGCTTCCATATGGCAGCCGCGTTTTCCAGGCCATCGAGAAAGCCGGAGGATATCTTCCGGAAGCCGCAGCCAGTTACTTAAACCGTGCGAAGGGACTTTCCGACGGACAGCAGATCTATGTGCCTACTCAGGCAGAAGTAGACAGCCAGGCAATTGCAGCCACCGAGGATGGAACAGAAACTTCAACTGGAGAGAATAACGGCAACAATGGAAACGGACAGGAATCTGCCGGTACAACAGAAGGCGCATCCGATACAACCGGAAACGGAACTGCATCCGGCACAGACCAGAAGATCAACCTGAACACCGCTGATGTATCAAAGCTTACCACTCTCACAGGTGTGGGGGAGTCCAAGGCCCTGGCGATCATTGCTTACAGGGAGGAGAACGGCCCCTTTACTTCCATAGAAGATATCATGAATGTTCCAGGCATCAAGGAAGGAACCTATGAGAAGATCAAGGATAAAATAGCAATAGAGTAAGGAGCGTTAAATGAGCAGGAAAGTATTGGTAGTAGATGATGAGAAACTGATTGTCAAGGGACTTCGCTTCAGTCTGGAGCAGGATGGAATGGAAGTAGACTGTGCATATGACGGAGAAGAAGCACTGGAGAAGGCGAAAGCGGGAGAATACGACATTATCCTTCTTGATCTGATGCTTCCGAAAATGGACGGCCTTGAAGTATGCCAGCAGATCCGTGAATTTTCCAATGTTCCGATCATCATGCTTACAGCAAAAGGAGAGGATATGGACAAGATCCTGGGCCTGGAATACGGGGCTGATGATTATGTCACCAAACCTTTTAACATTCTGGAAGTCAAAGCCCGCATCAAAGCGATCATCCGCCGTGCAGGCAGCAAGCAGGATAAACAGGAAAAGGCAAAAACAGTGGAAGTAGGAGAACTGAAACTGGACTGCGAAGGACGCCGTGTATTTATCTCCGGAAAAGAGATCAATCTTACAGCCAAGGAATTTGATGTGCTGGAACTTCTGGTATTCAATCCGAATAAGGTATACAGCAGAGAAAACCTTCTGAATATCGTATGGGGCTATGAATATCCGGGAGATGTCCGTACCGTAGACGTACATATCCGTCGTTTGAGAGAAAAGATCGAGGCCAATCCCAGTGAGCCGAAATATGTACACACCAAATGGGGTGTGGGATACTATTTCCAGGCATAACCTGTGAAGATCAAAAAAAGCGGCAAGTTTTTTAAAAGCCTCCGCTTCCGTATCCTGATCATTCTGATCATACTGGGAATCGTACCAAGTGTCATTGTAACGGAGATGGTCATTGCCAATTATGAGGACAGGGCCATCGCCAACCGTGTGCAGAGCATGGAGAATATCTGCGACATTATGTGCGACCTGCTGATCAAAGAGAATTATCTGAATGACACCAGCTCACAGGCAGTAAACAGCAAGCTGGAGCTTCTGTCCAACATTTATGGAGGGAGGATTCTCATTGTAGACAGGGACTTCAGGATCATCAAGGATACTTATGGTGTGGATGAAGGCAGGACACTTGTCTCTCAGAAAGTACTGAACTGTTTTAAAGGAGAAGATGCCTACCGTTATGATTCTGACAGCCAGAAGCTGATCCTGGCAGTTCCGGTTAAAAGTCCGGAAGTAACCCAGGTGCAGGGAGCTATGATGATCATGGCGTCGTCAAGTGAAGTGACAGCGACGATCCGGGAGCTGGAACAGAAAGGCATTCTGATCATCGGTATCATTGTAGTTCTGGCCATCTTTTTAGGCTACATTCTTTCAACGATCCTGGTAAAACCGTTTGCCAGGGTAACAAAAGCCATCGAGGATCTTACGGACGGTTATCAGAATGAGGAGATTTCAGTTCCGGATTATACCGAAACAGCGCTGATCACAGATGCATTTAATAAGATGCTTTCCAGGATGAAGACCCTGGATGAGTCCAGGCAGGAGTTTGTATCCAACGTATCCCATGAGCTGAAAACACCGATGACTTCCATGAAGGTGCTGGCAGATTCACTGGTGGGACAGCAGGGAGTTCCGGAAGAACTGTATCAGGAATTTCTTTCGGATATCACGGAAGAGATCGACCGTGAGAACAAGATCATCACAGATCTTCTCTACCTTGTAAAAATGGACAAAAAAGCAGCAGATATGAATATCACCAATATGAATATCAATGAACTGCTGGAAAATATCCTGAAGCGGCTGCGTCCCATTGCGGATCAGAGAAGCATCGATCTGATCCTGGATTCGTATCGGCCGGTAACTGCGGATGTAGATGAGGTAAAATTCACTCTCGCCATCAGCAACCTGGTGGAAAACGGCATCAAATATAACGTAGATGAGGGATGGGTCCGTGTAACACTGGATGCGGATCACAAAGATTTCTATGTGACAGTTGCCGATTCCGGACTTGGAATACCGGAAGATTCCATTGAGAGGATCTTCGAGCGTTTTTACCGCGTGGACAAATCCCATTCCAGAGAGATCGGCGGAACCGGTCTTGGACTTGCCATCACCAGAAGTTCCATAGCCATGCATCATGGAATCATCAAAGTATCCAGCAAAGAAGGCGAGGGAACCACATTTACCGTGAAGATCCCTCTGTCCTATATCCCGTCCTAGGAGGTACAGCATGAAAAAAACGATCCTGATCATCTGTGTGACTGCTGCCTGTATCCTCCTTGGCCTGGGTGTTTTCATAGCGCTGGCAGGAAGAACCCAAAATGAGGAACAGCAGTACAATTTTTATTATATCAACAGCGATGAGACAAAGCTGAAAGAAGAAACATATACTCCGGAAAAAGAAACCACAGAAGTGATGCTGAAAGACTTTTCCGAGAGCCTGAATAACCGGGAAACCAGGGAAGACGGAATTTCTCTTTTTCCCAAGGGGGTAAAGATTTCTTCCTATTCTATACAGGATGGTGTCCTGAGGGTGGAATTCAATGAAGCTTACAGCAAAATGTCACGTGCAAGGGAACTTCTCGTTCGGACCGGCGTGGTAAAGATCTTTCTGCAGGTTCCCGGAATCGATTCCGTGGAGATCTATGTAGGCAAAAAGCCTCTCACCGATACCAAAGGCGAAGAGGTAGGGGCCATGAACAGCGATACGTTTGTGGAGTTTTCCGGGTCTGACGGGGATGTGTACAGCTATGACACATTTACCCTGTATTTTACAAACAAAAATGGTGATAAACTTGTGGAAGAACAGAGAAGTGTCCGCTACAGACGGAATCTCCCAAAGGCCACAGTAGTCCTGGAACAGCTTGCAAGAGGTCCGCTGGAAAAGGGACATTATCCTACAATCCCGGAAAATTCAGAGGTGCTTTCCCTGACAAAAGCCAACGGGATCTGCTATGTAGATTACAATTCGGTATTTCAGGATTATGCGCTGAATGTTTCAGAACAGGTTGCGGTATATTCCGTGGTGAATACACTGATCGCAGCGGTTGATGTGGACAAGGTGGAAATTTCCATTGAGGGGAACAAGGAAGTGACCTTCGGCCAGAACATGCAGCTTTATAAATTCTACGAATGGAACGACAGCCTGCTGGCAAACACAAAAGCCAGAAAAGAGCAGGAATCATAAAAACACATTCAAAAATACACAAAAAACGGGAGGACATTTATGGCAAAACGCCCGATGTGTCTTCTGTGTTTTCTCATGGTGCTCGGTCTGGGCATCCTGGATCTTATAGGGATTCCTCTGGTAAGGGGGAATCCCCTTCCGGCAAAGATACAGGCTCAGATCGAAGCCCATCCTGTTTCCACGATCTGCGGGGAGGT
>CAVEKJ010000009.1:23267-26340 GCA_963616205.1 Prevotella sp. | reverse complement strand
TCCCATAACAGTAGTAACAACCGGCACCTGTGTCTTTTCAACAACCTGGGTAAAAATCTTCTGGGCATGGGAAATATTTACGCCGCCGCCTGCAAGAAACAGAGGCTTTTTGGCCTTCTGGAGCATTTTCAGGGCACGTTTCAGCTGTCCGATGTGAACGCTGGTGTTGGGTTTGTAGCCGCGGATATTGACGCTCTTCGGATACTCGGCACTTCCAAGTTCTGCCATCACATCTTTTGGAAGGTCAATGAGCACCGGGCCAGGACGTCCGGTACGTGCGATATAAAAAGCTTCTTTAATAATACGTCCAAGATCTTCACGGTTACGGACCGTAACGCCATACTTTGTGATGCTTCGTGTGATACCTACGATATCAACTTCCTGGAAGGCATCATTTCCGATAAGGTGACGGGCAACCTGTCCGGTAAAGCATACAAGCGGAACACTGTCATAATTGGCAGTTGCAAGGCCTGTAACCAGGTTGGTGGCTCCAGGACCGCTGGTAACGAGGCATACGCCGACTTTTCCTGTGGTTCTGGCATAGGCATCTGCCTCATGTACAAGGGCCTGCTCGTGACGTGGCAGGATGATGTCAATGCCGCTCTGTTTATATAATTCATCACTGATATCGATGGTGCAGGCACCAGGATAACCGAACAGAACATCAACGCCTTCTTCTTTTAAGGCTTTTACAAGCAATTTGTTTCCGGAAATCTGTTTCATGAATTTGTTCCCTCCTTTGATGATATGAAAAATAAATGGGCTGCCGCGAGATTTTTTTCCAATAAAAAAGTCCCGGCATATCGGATAAAATATGCTCAGGACGGATGATTCCGCGGTACCACCTGTTTTCAGAGGTAAAACTCTGCTCTCTGTCAGTACAAGAAATATACTGCTTCCCTGTAACGTGGGAATGACGTTGAAGCCTACTGCATGAAGGTTCATGGTTCAGTCCACTGCTCGAGGGCTACTTCCATAGTTCTGTCACGAAGATTCTCACCAACCATCTTCTCTCTGGGCATCCGGAGGCTATGTACTACTCCCTGTCACTGCATTTAGTAAATGTGAATAAAAATTTTAGATTATTATAATATAAAATATCGGAACTGTCAATCAGAAATCACGTTGGTCCAACGGTTGAACGGGAAGTTCTGATGGCAGTTCCGATATAGTCAGGATTCGATATTTTCCTGCGCTTCCAGAGATTTTTCCGGAAGATAAACATGCACTTTTTCAATGCGGTTCTTATCCAGTTTTTCCACGATCAGGCGGATTCCCTCCTCAGTGATCACTTCATCACCGGCAACCGGCAGGCGGTCCAGATGTTCAATGATAAATCCGCCCAGGGAATCATAATCCTCGGAATCCAGTTCTGTATGGAGATGGTCGTTTACGTCATCCAGATGCATGGAACCTTCGATAATATACTCCCGGTCAGAAATCTTCTGGACAAGTTCGTCTTCCTTCTCGTCATACTCGTCGTGGATCTCGCCCACGATCTCCTCAAGAATATCTTCCAGGGTGATCAGTCCGGCCATGTCGCCGTATTCATCCAGCACAATGGCGATGTTGAAGGTGGAATCTTTCATTTCCACAAGAAGGTCGGAAATGCTCTTGGTCTCATAAGTGAAATGCGGTTTCCGTAAGAAATGGTCAATGACAAATTCCTCGTTCTTGTCATAGAGAAGAAGATCTTTCATATTGATGATTCCCACGATATTATTCTGGCTGTCTTTGTAAACCGGAAGACGTGTGAATTTATCTTCGCGGAAGATATCGATCAGCTCATCATAGGTCGATTCCACATCCGCAAAGGTAACATGGACTCTTGGAACCATGATATCCTTGGCTGTGGCATCTCCAAGATCGAACACATTGTAGATCATTTCTTTTTCGTCGGATTCAATGACACCATCCTCATGGCTTACATCCACGATGGTACGGAGTTCTTCCTCAGTCATGGCCTTGCTTGCTGCATCCGGGTCCACACGCAGCAGGCGCATCACACCTCTGGAAAAGAGATTGATGATAAAGATCACCGGTGTCATGATGGTCATGAGAAATTTAAAGACCGGGATATAGCGGAGCGAGATCTTTTCGGCGTTGATGGTTGCGTAGTTCTTCGGGGTGATCTCGCCGAAGATCAGGATCAGGACTGTAAGGATCATGGTTACAATACTGACCATGTAACCGCCGAAACTGTATGCAAGTGTTGTTGCAAGGGAAGAAGCCGAAATGTTCACAATGTTATTTCCGATGAGAATCGCACTGAGAAGCTTGGGCATCTGGTTCTCCAGAATATCAAGAGCCATGGCTGCACGCTTGTTTCCATCGTCCGCAAGAGAGCGGAGCCGGATCTTGTTTACCGACATCAGCGCGGTTTCGTTAGATGAGAAAAAGGCTGACAATGCCAGCAGAATAAGTAATATGATTATCTGGTAAGTGTCGCTGGGGTCCACTTTCAAAATTCACTCCTTTAAAAAATAAGATTTATTTGGTTAAAAATATATAGATACTTCCACATTATATACGTTTTTCGGATGTTTGGCAAGGGCTGGAAAGGATACAGAAGCCCACTGGAAAATGTACAAAAATACGACAGCTTCTTGACAAAATAGTGAGCCTCAACTAACATATGTTTATCAGTAATTTCCAGTGTTTGCCGTAATACAGTACCGGAAAATGGACTGGGATGGAAGGAGAAAATTTATGTTTCTGGAGATAAAAGGAATCAAAAAATCCTTCGGGGCAGGAGAGAGCCGTGTGGATGTCCTGAAAGGAATCGATCTGGAGATAGAAAAAGGAGAATTCTGTGTGCTTCTGGGACCATCCGGTTCCGGAAAATCCACATTGTTAAATATCATCGGCGGTATTGACGGGGCGGATTCAGGAAGCATCACGATCCAGGGAGAACGCCTGGAAGATATGAAAGAAAAGAAGCTTTCCCTTTACCGCAGGAAGCATCTGGGCTATATTTTTCAGATGTATAATCTGATCCCGAACCTGACCGTAAGGGAGAATATTGAAGTTGGTGCCTATTTAAGTGACAAGCCGCTGGACGTGGATGAGCTCC
>CAVEKJ010000009.1:8370-23257 GCA_963616205.1 Prevotella sp. | reverse complement strand
TCCTTGAAACCCTGGGACTTTCCGAACACCAGCGCAAACTTCCCAATCAGCTTTCCGGAGGTCAGCAGCAGAGGACTGCCATTGGCCGTGCCATTGTAAAAAATCCGGATATCCTGCTCTGCGATGAGCCTACCGGTGCTCTGGATTACAACACCTCCAAAGAAATCCTCAAGCTGATCGAAACCGTCAATCATAAATACGGAAATACCATTGTCATGGTCACTCACAACGATGCCATCAAAGATATGGCAGACCGCGTGGTGAAACTTCGTGACGGCATGATCCGAAGAAACTATCAGAACGAGCAGAAGATTCCGGCCGCAGAGCTGGAATGGTAAGGGGGCTGCCATGAAGAGTCCTTTACGAAAACGTATCCCCAGAGAGCTCAAAGGGGAATTTGGAAAATATCTGGTAGTTTTTCTGCTGATGGTGCTCACCATTGGTTTTGTATCTGGTTTTCTGGTAGCTGACGGAAGTATGCTGAAAGCCTATAACGAAAGTTTTGACAAATATAACATCGAAAATGGAAATTTCCGTACTGCGGAGAAAGTTTATAAATCCCAGTGGAAAGATATCGAGGCAGCGGGAGTCAAACTTTATGAGAACTATTATATAGAAGAAGCTCTGGATAACGGAAGTACCATGCGTTTCTTCAAAACCAGGGAAGAAGTGAACAAGGTCTGCCTGATGAAGGGCGAAATGCCAACCGGAGAAGGAGAGATCGCCATTGACCGTATGTATGCGGATAACAACAGCCTTCAGGTAGGTGACACTCTGACCAGGGGCAAAAAATCCTGGAAGATCACAGGTCTGGTGGCACTTTCCGATTGCAGTGCCCTGTTCCAGAATAACAACGATTCCATGTTTGACGCCATAAAATTTGGCGTGGGAATCGTAACTCCGGAGGAATTTGAAACCCTGAATCAGGATATCCTTCAGTACAATTATGCCTGGATCTACAACAAACAGCCGAAAGACGAAAAAGAGGAGAAAGAAGTTTCCGAAGATCTCATGGAAGCAATGGGAGAAGTTGTGACCCTGGAAGCTTTTGTCCCTCGGTATCTGAACCAGGCCATTGTTTTTACCGGTGATGATATGGGTGGAGACAGGGCAATGGTTGTAATGCTTCTTTATATCGTGATCGTGATCATGGCATTTGTGTTTGGCATCACCATCAGCAATACGATCCGAAAAGAAGCTGGTGTTATCGGTACCTTACGGGCATCCGGTTATACCAGGCGTGAGCTGATCCTTCACTATATGACCCTTCCGGTACTGGTAACTCTGGTGGGTGCCCTGATCGGAAATATTCTTGGCTATACCGTATTTAAAGGTGTGTGTGCAGGTATGTATTACGGAAGTTATAGTCTGCCAACTTATGTGACCGTATGGAATGCGGAGGCGTTTCTTCTGACAACTGTAGTACCGGTCATCATTATGATCCTGATCAACTATGCAGTGCTCCGGTATCGTCTGCAGCTTTCCCCTCTGAAATTCCTACGAAGGGATTTTTCCGGAAAAAAACAGAAACGTGCCATGTATTTAAGCCCGAAGATTGGAATCTTTTCCAGGTTCCGCCTTCGTGTGATCTTTCAGAATGTCAGCAACTACCTGGTGCTGTTTGTGGGAGTTATTTTTGCAAATCTGCTGCTGTTTTTCGGAATGCTCCTGCCGTCTGCGCTGGATCATTATCAGCTGGAGATCCAGGGGAACATGCTGGCAAAGTATCAGTACATGCTGAGCGTTCCGGCAAGCGTTTCATCCGGAAACAAGCTGGATGGAATGATCTCTCTTCTGGAATATTATATGGATACCAGAACGGATAATAAAGATGCGGAAAAATTTTCCGCGTATTCCCTGAATACCATGCCTGGAAAGTATAAGAGTGAGGAGATCGTCCTTTATGGTGTGGAGCCGGACAGCAAATATATCCATGCAGACCTTGAGGGAGATGGCGTTTATATTTCCAGTGCCTATGCGGATAAATTCCGGATCAAAGAGGGCGATACCATAACTTTGAAGGAGAAGTACGAAAAAGATGAATATTCCTTTAAAGTAGATGGAATTTATGATTATACGGCAAGTCTCTGCGTATTTATGGAACGGGATAAACTGAACGAGGTGTTTGATCTGGGAGATGATTATTTTGGAGGATATTTTTCCAACACGGAAATCAAGGATATCGATTCCAAATATATCGGATCTGTCATTGACCTGGAATCTCTTACCAAGATATCCAGGCAGCTGGATGTTTCCATGGGAGATATGATGGGACTGATGTATGGATTTTCCGTGATCATTTTCCTGGTGGTGATCTATCTGCTTTCCAAGGTTATCATCGAGAAAAATGCCCAGGCGATTTCCATGACCAAGATCCTGGGGTATACGGATGGCGAGATCAGTCGTCTGTATATACTTTCCACCTCTCTGGTGGTGGTGATCTGTCTGCTGTTAAGCCTTCCTATTGAACGGCAGATCATGGAAGTTCTGTTCCGTGAGATGATGCTGTCCAGTATTTCGGGCTGGATCACCATGTGGGTAGACCCGATGATCTATGTAAAAATGGTAGCCATCGGAATTGCGGCCTATGCGGTGGTGGCAGTGCTGGAATTCCGGAAGATCCGCCATGTGCCTATGGATGAGGCACTGAAAAATGTGGAATAATATGTGTTATCCGGATACATATGTGGAAAAAGTGAGTTAATTGAACAAGGGAAGTCCCCCTGTGGAGCTGCGAAGTGCAATAAGCAGTGGATGGGGACTTGCTTGTATCAGGATGCGGATAGTGAATATTTACCTGAATGAATAAACGATAAAATCAGGAGTATATGTGATTGAAGTTATCTGTGAATAACTGCATATACTCCTTAAATATTCATAAATTTTCTGAAATACTGGAAATATTACTACAAACTTGTTATAATAATCCCATAATTCCCGATGATGGGGATAATTCACACAGGAAATCAGGTGAGGAACATGGCAGGCAGAAAGAAGGACCCGCTGTATAAAAGTTTCGGTTATGCGTTTCAGGGAATTTTTACCTGCATCCGCAAAGAGAGGAATATGAAGATCCACTGTACAGTGGCAGTTCTTGTGGTGATCGCAGGGCTGATCCTTGGAATTTCCGTGACAGAGTGGTGCATCTGCCTGGGGCTGTTCGGAATGGTGATGTCGCTGGAACTGGTGAATACAGCAGTGGAAGCGGTGGTAGATCTGGTAACCCAGGAACGCCACCCTCTGGCAAAGATCGCCAAGGACACAGCAGCCGGAGCCGTGCTGATCGCGGCGATCATGGCAGCAATTGTGGGACTGATCATCTTTGTTCCGAAAGGACTTGTTTTTCTGGGGATATGGTAGCGTATTGAAAAGGAACATGGAATGGCGGCAGCCGTTTTTGGAAAGGAGAAAATATTATGGAATTAGGTGAAGGACTGAAGAAAATCTTATTAGTAGGAATTGGTACAGCAGCAGTGACAGCAGAGAAATCCAAGGAGATCCTGGATGACCTGGTAAAAAAAGGCGAACTTACCGTTGAGCAGGGCAAGGTCCTGAACCAGGAGCTGAAGCATAATATCAAATCAACCGTTAAGACAGCAGCGGATTCTGTGAAAGAAAATGCAGCCAGAAAGAATGACCAGGAAGAACTGAAGGCAACCATCTCCAAACTGACACCGGAGCAGCTGGCAGCTGTGAAGGCGCAGATCGAGAGCATGCAGGCTGAGGCGGCAGAAAAGAACGCTGCGGAAGAAGCAGCTGAGCCAGCAGAAGAGGCAGAAGCAGTTGCTGCGGAAGCGGCAGATGAGGTTACTGAAGAGTCAGTGGCAGAAGCTGATGGGAGTGAGGAAGCCACCGCAGAATAAGATGGTGCAGAGAAAAGGCAGCAGGTTATTCTGGAAGAATCCTGGCAATACGGACAGGTGGCGTAAGAGCAAACGGATGAACTTCAGGGATTCTGGTAAATGAGTTTATCCGACGATATTGTAAATGGAGAAATTTATGGGCAGAGAAGAACAGGAGAAGAAAGAAAACAGCGGATATGGAGAACGGCTGAGAGAGATCACAGCCGTTCTGAAAAAGCATGCCATTACCCGGGGTGTTTCTCCTGAGAAGCTCCGGCTCATACTGGAAGATCTGGGCCCAACTTATATTAAGTTGGGTCAGATTATGTCTCTGCGTTCCGATATCCTGCCCAAAAGATACTGTGATGAGCTGATGAAGCTCTGCTCGGATGTACCGCCGATGCCTTTTTCCCAGGTGATCGAGGTCCTGGAGGAATCCATGGGGTGTCCGTGGCAGGAGGAATTTCAGCATATTGAGCAGAAACCTCTGGGTGCGGCATCTATCGCCCAGGTCCACCGGGCTACGCTGAAAACCGGGGAAGAAGTTGTGATCAAGGTTCAGCGTAAGGGGATTTATGAAACCATGGCAAGGGATATCGGCCTGATGCATAAGGCTGTGCGGCTGATGCCACCGGTAAGCATCAAGGGTATGGTGGACCTGAACATGGTTTTGAGCGAGCTGTGGACGGTAACGCAGGAGGAGATGAACTTTCTGACGGAAGCCGCGAATATGGCAGAGTTTGCCAAGAAGAATAAAGATGTGGCTTTTGTGAAAGTGCCGATCCTCTACAGGGAATATATTTCGCCCCATGTGCTGGTGATGGAATATATTGATGGTTTTGCCATTAATGACAGGGCTAATCTTCTTGCCAATGGTTATGATCTGAATGAAATCGGAACGAAGTATGTGGATAATTTCATTAAACAGGTGATGGAAGACGGATTTTTCCACGCGGATCCTCATCCGGGAAATGTGCGGATCCAGGAGGGAAAGATCGTCTGGATCGACATGGGAATGATGGGACGGCTCACAGAGCATGACCGACAGCTGATCAGCGAAGCTATCGAGGGTGTTGCCATGAACAATATCGGCAAGATCCAGGATGCGGTTCTGGCTCTTGGTGAGTTTAAGGGCAAACCGGATTCCAGTAAGCTTTATGAAGATATCCGTGGACTGATGGAGAAATATGGCACTGCGGATATGGGAAATATTGATGTGGCGGAAGTGATGGTGGACCTGATGGAGGTCATGAAAGAGAATAAGATCATGATGCCTCACGGACTGACCATGCTTGCCAGAGGCCTGACTCATGTGGAGGGAGTTTTGGCTGAGATCTGTCCGGAGATCAATATGACACAGATTGCGGCTGCCAGGATCAAAGAGCAGCTTTTCAGCAATGGGAACTGGAAACGTGAGATTAAAAAGGGTGGAAAAAATTTCGTCTGGTCGTTGAAGCGTGCGGTGGATATTCCTTCTCTGGCAGCGGATTTTCTCCAGGGCTGTATGAAGGGGCAGACGAAGATTAATCTGGATCTTCATGCTTCGGATGATCTGGCGTGGCTGTTGCGGCGGCTGGTGCGGAATATTGTGATGGGCCTGTGGGTGATGGCACTTCTGATCAGTTCCAGTATTATCTGCACGACGGATATGAAGCCGAAACTGTGGGGGATTCCGGTGCTTGGTGCCTTTGGGTATGTGTTTGCGTTTATTATTGTTTTGTATGTGTTTATCAAGCATTTCTTTTCCAGAAAGTGAAAGATGGAGATCATTTGCACGTTGGTATGAGTGCAGGATGGTCGTCCGTCTTTTTTTGTTTCTGGAAAGTGTTTTGGGACTGTGTTGGAGTCGGACTTTCGGGCTGGGACAGCGTAGGAAGTGTCGGAACGTTGTTTGGTCATGCGTTGATGGTTCCGCTGTAAGTTTTTCGGAATTCTTTCGGGGTGTAGCCGGTTCCCTGGTGGAAGTAGTTGCAGAAGGAGGGAGCGTCCCGGAAACCGCAGGAGAGGGCTGCTTCTGTGATGGTGCAGGTGGAGGAGCAGAGAAGCTGGGTGGCCATCTGGAGGCGGTGTTTCAGTAGGTATTGTTTCGGGGATATGTTTTCGTGTTCCATGAAGATCCGGTAAAGGTAGGAGCGGTCGATTCCTACGTAGCGTGCAACGTCCGAAATCTGGATGGGATAGGCGTAATTGTTTTTGATGTATTCGGAGGCTTTCTGAAAGTAGAGGGTTGCGATGTCGGTTCTGCTTTCGGAGGGCTTTTTTTGCATGGCGGAGAGCATCAGGAGGAGGTTGCCGGCGGAGGCGAGGTCGTTTCCGTTGTTTTCTGAGAAGGTGGTGAGTAGGTTTTGCATGTGGGTGAGGAGGGTGTTTTTCTGCTCTTTATTTTCTGGGGTGAAGATGAGGGAGTCGGAAAATACGGTCTGTCCCAGGATTTCTTTGCATGCCGAGCCGTCAAAACCTGCCCAGGCATAGCTCCAGGGTTCGGTGGTGTCGGCGCGGTAGTAGATGGAGTTCATGGGGCGGATGAGGAAGGCGTCTCCGGCTTTCAGATGATAGGTATGGCCGCCGCACTGGTAGATGCCTTTGCCCTGGGAGATTATGTGGAGGAGGTAGTGTGGGCGCATGGCCGGGCCGAAGGAGTGGCCGGGGCCACAGTCTTCCTGGCCGCAGAAGTAGACGGAGAGGGTGTGTTGTGGGTTGGGTTCTTTTTTCATCTTTTTTGGAGGCCTCCTGTTTTTTGAGTGTATGCAACAAAAACGCAATTTTGGGTCACAAAATGGGGTGGGATGTTGTATGGGTTGATTATACAATATGGGGGTGGGAAGGGCAAGGAGTATGGATATACGGACGCCCGTGAGGTGTGTGCTGCCTGTCGGCGGGGCTTCGTCGGGGGCTGGCTTCTAAGCCGCTGAAAATCTGCTAAAACCGCTTCGAAAATTCTCGAACTCGCGTCTTGCAGCCGCTCAAACAGCGAGAATTTTTGAAGCAACGCAGATTTCCACCGTCTAAGAATCAGCACCCCTCCTGCAGAGTCCGCCGACAGGCAGCACACACCTCACGGGCTGGTATTTCCAGATGAGAGGAGTTAGTGGTCTGACGGGAGTTGGATGAGTCATTATCGTTGCGGTGGATGTACGGACGCTGGCAAGGCGTGTGCTGTCTAGCGCCGGGGCTTCGTCGGGGGCTGGCTTCTAGGCTGCCGGAAATCTGCTAAAAGCGTTTTCCAAAAGTCCGAACTCGCGTCTTGCAGCCGCTCAAACAGCGAACTTTTGAAAAACAACGCAGATTCCCACCAGCCAAGAATCAGCTCCCCTCCTGCAGAGTCATCGACAGACCGCACACACCTCCCGGGCTGGCCTTTCAGAGTGGTAGGTTGTGGTGAGAATGGTGGTAGATTTTTGAATGGGTGTAGAGAGGGTGGTCTGACGGAGGGGTGTGAGCGTCGGTGCGTTGCTGGATGCTGTGATGAGGTTAATGTCGAATTTTGGAGATGGGTTTTTGTGGTGTTGTGGTGGATTGTGTGGTATGATTTGTTTATCTTATAAGATCTGGCCATTTATTTGGTTTCTTTTGGCTTCAATGTCTGAAGCGTTTTTCAAAAATTTTTATAAAAACTGTATACAGGGTTTCTGTAGTGTTTGTTTGATGGTATAATTATGGATACCAGAAGGAGTATTGTTTGAGTGATAATACGATTTTTGATGATGTTTTTCGTACTATGATGGAGAAGATGACGTTTCTGGTCGTGCCTTTGATCAATGATGTTTTTCATACGTCCTATCCGGCTGATGTGGAGATTGTGCAGCTGCGTAATGAGTATCAGCGGGTGGATGGTGAGATTATTACGGATTCGAGGTTGTTGATCGGAAACAGGATTTATCATATAGAATGTCAGAGTACGGACGACACAACGATGGCTGTACGGATGATTGAGTATGATTTTGCAACTGCTGTTGAGTTTGCTAGGAAGCAGGGGCGGAGGTATCGGATGGAGTTTCCGCGTTCTTGCGTGTTGTATCTGAGAAGCAATGGCAATACGCCGGATTTTTTGGAAGTGGATGTGGTTTTTCCAGATGGAGAATGTCATTTGTACAGAGTGCCTACTGTTAAAGTAGATAATTATACAAAAGATAAAATATTTGAGAAGAATCTTCTTATGCTGCTTCCTTTTTATATCATGAGATATGAAAAGAGAGGGCATGAGATGAGTGAGGATCCACAACTTTTTCAGGAATTGCTGAATGAGTATGAAGTGATCCGGAGTAAACTGGAAGTGGAGATTACTGAGACCGGAAGGTCTGAACTGTTCAGTGATCTGATTGGACTGATCACTCGGATATCTGATTATATTTTCAGAAATGAGGAGGAAGTCCGGAAAGGAATAGGTGAGATTATGGGCGGACATGTTCTGGAACTGGAATCTGAAAAAAGAGCAAGACTTCTGGCGGAAGCAAAAGAACAGGCTGCGGCCTTGGGAAGAGAGCAGGGAATGGCCTTGGGGATAGAACAAGGAATGGCGCAGGGAATGGCGCAGGGAATGGCGCAGGGAATGACCCAGGGGATTACTCAAGGGGAGGAGCGTCTTGGTGTTCTGATCAACAGACTTATCTTTGATGGCCGGAGTGATGAGATTCAGAAGGTTGTTACAGATAAAGAAACGCGTGAAGCCATGTACAGGGAATATCAATTATAATCAAAGTCCCCCACGGGTTATTGCTTTTTGCAACCCAGGGGGACTTTCATTCATTTGTTAAAACTTATAATACAGAATATCCATAGCTGCTGACAATGGCATCGATCTTCTGGCGGTTTTTGCACATTGGGCAGTTGTCGGAGCGGTAGGAGTGGTAGTCTGGAATGTCCCTGGACTGGAAAATAGAGTGTACAGGGAGGGATGCTACACTGTCTACGCTGCTGTAAATTGCTGCTACGCCGCGAATCTTACCGCCATAGTATAAAACACTTTCAATGGCGCGGTTTAAGGTTGAACCTGTGGTGATAGATCCGTTAAGGATCAGGATATTCTTGTTGTTGATCATTGGTTCATAGTTGTCGCGGAAGATCATCTGTCCGGTGCTGTTGAATTCCGGGGTGATGACGTAGATGGTCTGGTGGGCGTTCATAGAGAGTACGCCGGCTTTGGTCAGTTCTTCGGCGAGATAAGCACCGATTACTTCAAGTCCGTCCATGCACACGATGGTGTCTACCGGAATAGAGGCTTCATAATTTGCTGCGAGAGCGGATGCGATACGCTGAGCTTCGGCACATCTGGATTTCATGGTGGTGAGGTCCAGATAATGTGTGATATGAGACTGGGAAGTTACGAAATGTCCCGGAATCATTTTGAGCTGAATACGGTTGTCACTGCGTGCATAAATTTTTATCATTTTGTCCTGATCCATAATAAAAACCCCCTGTCATGATTGTGCTTTACGTGGTTGTTCAGGAGAATTGTCCTGAAGGATTACGAAATAGATTTTGTTAATGTGCATATTATACCATTAATTTTGAAAAAATGGAACAATGTACCGCAAAATATACAAAAAATATTCTAAAATATGAATAAGTTTGTTAAAAAATACTCGATATTATGAACCTTTTGACAATGTAAATGTTTTTTCTCTGAAATGGATTTTGTGAGTATATAGCAAAATGGAATGTGAATATCCGCTTTATGTGCATAAAAAAGAGGAGGAGAGGAATCCTTCCGGATTCCCCGCCTCCTGTGAAAGTGAGCTATTGTTATCCTTCGATAGAAATGTACTTATCTGCTTCAATTTCTTCTGCTGCTTTCTTTGGAATGGAAAGTTTCAGAACGCCGTTTTCAAATTTGGCATGAACTTCATCGTTCTTTACGCCATTACCAACATAGAAACTTCTGCTTGTGCTGCCGGCATAACGTTCACGGCGGATGTAGTTGCCTTTCTTATCCTGCTCGTCTTTGTCAAGGCCTTTGGCAGCGGAGATGGTAAGATATCCATCTTTCAGCTGTACCTGTACTTCATCTTTCTTAAATCCTGGAAGATCTACATCCAGTTCATAGCCCTGATCAGTCTCACGGACATCGGTTTTCATAATATTTTTGGCATGTTTGCCATAAAGAGGATTCTTTCCGCTAAAGAAGTTATCTCTGAAACCAAAATCATCCATCCAGTCATCAAATAAGTTTTCTTCAAATACACTCGGGAACATCATAAGTCATTTCTCCTTTCAAATTGAAAAGCCGTTCCGGTGGATCAAGAGATCCAACTGTTGTCGGTATGTTGTTACCACTTCGGGTTATTCCGCAGTGGTGATTGTTAAGTTATTCTGAACATATTCGGAAGTTCTTTTTTTATCTCTTTCTTTGTTCTATATGTAATATAACACCAGCTGTTAGCAAAGTCAAGTTTTGAGTGCTAATTTCACAATTTCTTCACATTTCCCCGTTAAATGAAATAGTAATTTCCACCCTTAGTCCTTTATGTTCTTCTGTTAAAAACAGGGGTGGAACCTAGTCCTGCAATCATATGGCAAGGAAGAAGAGAAAGTCTCACAGAGTGAACATTCTGCAATGTTATAGAAACTTTAAATCATAGAAAAAAAATAAAAAATCAATATAATAAGGCATATAGACAAGATGTGTTAAAGAAAGATTTTTATATGTCATTCAGGGCATTCTGGCCTGGATCAACGATAAAAGGAAGCGATCAATAATTGGAAAAAGTGCAGGAGGAGAGAGAAATGCAGAAGAAATATGCAGATTTTAAACTTAGTGTACCGGATTATGTAACTGTGGAGACAGAAGAGGAGAGACTGGTGTGCCAGGGAGGACAGCCGACAGTAACGGCTGGTGCAACTACTGTGGAATTTCAGGATGCGGGTGAACATGAGGATATATTTGTTACATCTGATGATGCAGTGAGATGTGTGAAGCTGAGATGGAATTATAAGATCCCGAAATCTGCCAGATTTCTGGGAGATGCCTGGGAACGTACTTATGGTGATGTGGAATGGCATGGAATGAGCGGCAATCGTTATTTTCCATGGTATTTTCTGGCGAAGTTTTCTGAGAAAGTTCTTTGCTTTGGTGTAAAGGTACGTCCTTCTGCCATGTGTTCCTGGCAGGCAGATACCAAGGGAGTTACATTACTTCTGGATGTTCGCTGCGGTAATACCGGGGTACAGCTGAAAGGTAGAAAGCTGCGCGCCGCACAGATCGTCTGCATGGAATCAGAAGAAGCAGGTACTTTTGAGACCGCTCAGGAATTCTGCAAAAAGATGTGCACAGATCCAATCTTCCCGGAGTTCCCGGTATACGGAAGCAACAACTGGTATTATGCTTACGGTGACAGCTCTGAAGAGGAAATCTTAAGTGATACCGATTACATCCTGAAACTGACTGAAGGGGTAAAAAATCCTCCATTTATGGTTATTGATGACTGCTGGCAGGAACATCACCGCCTGGATGAGTACAACGGCGGCCCATGGACAAAAGGCAATGCCAAGTTCCCGGATATGAAAGGCCTTGCAGATAAGCTGAAAGAAAAAGGAGTCCGCCCGGGTATCTGGGTACGTCTGCTTCTCAATGAGGATGAGAACATCCCGGACGAGTGGAGAATTTCCTACAATGACTGCCTTGATCCGTCCCATCCGGACGCACTGGCATATATCCGCAAAGATATTGAGAGGATCTGTGACTGGGGATACACTCTGATCAAACATGACTTTTCTACTTTTGATCTCTTTGGAAAATGGGGATTTGAAGCGAATTTAAGAGACAATTCCATGGAAAAATGGCATTTCTACGACCAGACAAAAACCAGCGCAGAGATTGTAAAGATGCTTTATCAGGAAGTTTATGATGCTTCCCGCAGCAACAATGCAGTGATCATCGGCTGCAACACCATCGGACATCTGGGCGCAGGCCTGATGCACCTGAACCGTACCGGTGATGATACCAGTGGACGAATCTGGGAGCGTACCAGAAGAATGGGTGTCAATACACTGGCATTCCGCCTTCCACAGCACAATGCTTTTTATCATATTGATGCAGATTGCGTCGGTATTTTCGGAATGATCCCGTGGGAGAAAAACCGCCAGTGGGCAGATGTTCTTGCAAAGAGTGGCACACCGCTGTTTGTATCTGCAAAACCTGGAGTGCTGAATCCGGAAGAATTTGAAGAACTGCATCAGATCATGCTGATCGCCTCTGAACAGAAAGAGCATTTTGTTCCACTTGACTGGGAAGAAATCGACTGCCCGGAAGTGTGGGGAGAAAACGGCGAGACAGTTACCTACGACTGGTATGATAACGAAGGTCCGACTATGGACGCGACTGTAGAATATTATAATGCAAAGGTAGTTGTTCCGTAAAATCCGAAGACATAATTCAGCAATCCAGAAGATCCTCGGCATGATGATATTTTTCCCGGTATTCCCGGGGCGTCATGCCGGTTTCTTTTTTGAAGGCACGGGAGAAGGCAAAGGGATTCTGATACCCGCAGGAAGTTGCGATATTGGCAATAGGAATATCCGTGATCGTCAGAAGTTCCCTGGCATTGATGATCCTGGCTGAAGTCAGAAAAGCCTGTGGAGTAGTACCCAGATGTTTTTTGAAAAGTCCGTAAAGGTGACTGCGGCTGATGTGAAGATAATCCGCAACATCTGTCACTGTGATATCCAGAAACGGACTTTTTTTGATGTAATCTACAGCCTGGGTAATATAAAAATTCTCGTTGGATTCCATGGTTGTATACGAGGCATGGAACTCTTCTTCCAGCATGGCGATGATCCGGTAAAGGCTGCTCTGGATGTAAGCTTCGTTGGAAGGTGTCAGCTGGGGATGGGTCATCATTTCACGGATTGTTTCTGCATAGGGAATTACAGAAGTAAGCTGCTGGACCGGATTTTCCAGGGTAAGATGGCAGTGTTCGGAAAGCGCAGCCGCATTTTCGCCGTTAAAACAGATCCAGGTGTAAGTCCAGGGATCGGAAGGCTCCGCTTTATAAAGTGTGCTGACAACTGGCGGGATAAAGAAGCACTGTCCGGCTTTCAGGGTATATTTCCGGTTATTGATATAGAAATATCCCTGTCCTTTCAAAACAAAATGTACAGTATAATAGCGGCGCACACCTGGGCCGTAGGACTGATCCGGCGTACATCTTTCCCAGCCGCAGGAAATCAGATGGAGTTCCTTTGATGAAGTTTTCCGGTTCATGACCTGTTTATCTTCCATGATCGTCCTGCCTTTTCGTGTAATGTACTGCCGCTTTTCCGTATTTCGGGGCCTGAAGCAGATCAGTATTCTCTGCTTTGGCAGCATGCCTGAAGTTCGATATTATCAGTGTAGAATATTTGATCAGAGGTGTAAAGAATAAAAATGAATTCATCAACAGTAAAAAGAATCCTTATGACTTTTGCAGGGATTTTTCTGGCCGGCGTCAGTGTGGCCATTTTCAAGGCATCGGATTTTGGAACAGATCCCAATTCCTGTTTTGTCATGGGCGTGTGGAATCTTGCAGGAATAAAATACAGTTATGTTTATATTGCCATCAATGCGTTGATGCTGCTGGGAGTATTTTTTCTGGACCGGCATTTTATCGGGCTGGGAACTGTGCTGAACCTGTTTTTTATGGGAATCATCGTGGAAAAGGGAATGCAGCTTTTTGACAAATATCTGCCGGAGAGAACTTTTGGGATCAGAGTTCTTCTGATGTGCATTGCCGTTGTGATGATGTGTTTTGCGTCAGCGCTGTATTTTACCGCAGATATGGGCGTTTCCGCCTATGATGCCTATGCGCTGATCCTGGATAAAAGAACCCGGATTCCTTTCCGGATGTGCAGGATCGGGACCGATGTGATCACAACTGCGGCAGGATTTTTTATGGGGGCCGTTGTAGGAGCCGGAACTCTTGTCACCGCATTTTTTATGGGACCGCTGATCGAGTTTTTCAACCGGACAGTGGCAAGGCCGTTTCTTTATGGGAAAGAAAATAAACAGATGCAGAAGCAGTAAAACAAAAGGCAGTTGTTGTGCTGGAAAAGTGCAGCAACTGCTTTTTGTTTACAGACACAGGAACGCCACTGTCTTGACACTTGTAAAAGAAAAATATTTACAGCTGAAGGAAATACCGTTATAATAGGAGAAACGCGTTTTTTCCAGCAGTAAAATTATAACAGTCCGGGAGAAATCTGTGTCTGAAATATTGTTTACCAGGGGATATAGCAGATGATATAATAAAAATGGAAAATTTTCCGGAATGTTAAGAAGGGAGAAAAAAATATGGCATATTTAGGCGAAGAAATCAAAAAACTGGGTTTTGGTCTTATGAGACTTCCGCAGAAATCTGAAGGCGTGATCGATGTGGAGCAGACCAAGGTTATGGTAGACAAGTTTATGGAAGCCGGATTTACTTACTTTGATACGGCATGGGCTTATGCAGGAAGCGAGGACGCTATCCGTGAGGCACTGGTAGAACGCTACCCGAGAGAAAAATATCAGCTTGCTACCAAGATGGCAGCCTGGATCAACTGTAAGACAAGAGACGAAGCGATCGCACAGTTCAAAACATCTCTGGAGCGGACCAAAGCAGGATATTTTGATTTCTATCTTCTCCACAATCTTGGAGAGCACAGAACAAAATATTTCGATGAGTACGGTTTATGGGACTGGATCCATGAGCAGAAAGAGGCCGGACTGATCAAACACGCAGGCTTTTCTTTCCATTCCACACCGGAAGAACTGGAAGCAATCCTCACCGCACATCCGGAAATGGAATTTGTACAGCTGCAGATCAACTATGCAGACTGGGAAAATCCGGCAATCCAGTCAAGAGCATGCTATGAAGTAGCAAGAAAACACGGCAAACCGGTAGTCATCATGGAGCCTGTAAAAGGCGGCATGCTGGCAACACCTCCGGAATCCGTAGAAAAAATCCTCAAAACAGCAGAGCCGGAAGCATCCACAGCATCCTGGGCAATCCGTTTTGCGGCAAACCTGGAAGGCGTGATTACCGTACTTTCCGGAATGAGCAACATCGCGCAGATGGAGGATAACCTTTCCT